>JBEEPA010000101.1:0-4450 GCA_041191385.1 Bacteroidota bacterium
AAAGAAGAATTGATAAAAATGGGCTTTGATAATCCGTTTTTAGTAGCCTATTACGATAACGAAAGAATTGATATGAAAAAAGCCATCGAGATTTATCAATTAGCTAAATAATTAGAAGGCAATTTATTTTTAAAAACAAAACATGTTTAAAGATTTAGGCTTAAATAAACAGTTATTAACTGCTATAGATGAATTGGGTTATGAAGAGCCAACAGAAATACAACGAAGAGCTATTCCGCCCATTTTAAGTGGAAATCATGTGATAGGTGTAGCGCCTACAGGTACAGGTAAAACCGCAGCTTTTGTTTTGCCTATTTTGCGTAAGCTAAATTATGCCCAAGCACATGATCCAAGATGTTTGATTTTTTTACCTTCAAGGGAGTTGGCGCATCAGGTGTACGAAAATTGTTTGGAGTTTGGAAAATACACCGATTTACGTTTTGTGAAATTAACTGGAGGGAACGGTATTCAAGCGCAACGTTTGGCGCTGGAGGATGGTGCAGATGTGATTATTGCTACGCCAGGTAGATTTATGGATTTGTATTTTGAGGGGGCTGTTAGGTTGCGCTCGGTGGAAATTTTGGTGTTGGATGAGGCGGATAAAATGATGGATATGGGTTTTATGCCTCAGTTGAATCAAATTTTAGAGGTGATTCCTACTAAACGACAAAATATTTTATTTTCGGCTACTTTCCATAGTTCGGTGGAAAAATTATCGGAGGATTTTTTAGAATTCCCTGTTAAAATTGAAATTGACACCAATTTTAAACCGGCTAAAAATATCGAACAACGTTTATATAATGTGCCTAATTTCGGTACAAAATGTCAGTTGTTACTGAAATTACTAGAAAATGAAGAGCTCAATAGGGTATTGGTTTTTGTGCGCACCAAGGAAACTGCTAATAATTTATTTAAATTTATCCAGCGTAAAAATGTAGGCGAGTGGAAAACAATTCATGCCAATAAGGGGCAAAACACCCGAATGTTAGCGTATGAGGAGTTTAAAAACGGCGATTTACGTGGAATTGTTGCTACCGATGTTGCTTCTAGAGGGATTGATATTACCAAAATTAGTCATGTAATTAATTTCGATTTACCTGTAATGTATTCGGAATATATCCATAGGGTTGGACGAACAGGTAGGGCAAACGAAAGTGGTATTGCCATTACTTTTGCATCGCCTGTAGAACAATATCATATTCCTAAAATCGAAAAAATGATGGATATGGTGATTCCGGTTTTTAGTTTACCAGCCGACATGGTAATTCCGCCTACCGATCCAGATGAAAAAAAGGCATTTGATAGGGAGCTTGATCGTATGAAAAGAAAGGATGATCCGGATTATCAAGGTGCTTTTCATGATCGAAAAGGAGGATACAAGGGTAAAAAAGTGAGTTCCAGAATGGTAAAGGCATATAAGTTTACATCGGCTAAAAAAAAGGGAAATAAACGAGGCTAAATTCACAATTATGATTGCGAAACCACCCTTTAAAGAGGCTTTAAAATTTTGGATAAAACTGGGTTTTATAAGTTTTGGTGGTCCAGCCGGACAAATTTCTATCATGCATGAGTATTTGGTGGAAAAGAAAAAATGGATTAGTGATAGTAAATTTTTGCATGCTTTAAATTATTGTATGCTACTACCTGGTCCCGAAGCGCAACAATTGGCTACTTACATGGGTTGGTTGTTACATGGGAAATGGGGCGGTTTGCTGGCAGGGTTATTTTTTGTATTGCCCTCCATGCTTATTTTGTTGTTGTTAAGCGTTGTGTATGTGCAATTTGGTAATATTCCGTGGGTGTATGCTTTGTTTAACGGACTAAAACCTGCAGTAATTGCTATTGTTTTATTGGCATTAACTAAAATTGGTAAAAAATCTTTACAAAGTAAATTTCATTATTTTATTGCTTTGGGTGCTTTTGTTTGTATTTTCTTTTTGAATATTCCGTTTCCTCTAATTATATTTTCGGCAATAATTTTGGCTTGGGTTTCTCGTAAACTTACGCCTTCTATTTTTAAATCCAGTTCTAATCAAAATTCAAACGATTTAAAAAACGAAAGTGAATATTATATCAATAATTCCACTATATTACCTTATGTTGGGTTTAATCCATTGAGATTTTGGAAAGCTATATTTACAGGTGTTTTATTGTGGATTTTTCCTTTTGTTTTATTTTATTTTTTTACCTCTGATTTTGTATTTTGGAAACATTTGGCCTTGTTTTTTTCGCAAGCTGCTTTTGTTACTTTTGGAGGTGCTTACGCAGTTTTGCCTTATGTAGCTCAGGTAAGTGTAGAAAAATTAAATTGGTTAAGCAGTTTACAAATGATGGACGGCTTAGCTTTAGGCGAAACCACTCCGGGACCATTGGTAATGGTTTTAGTATTTGTTGGCTTTATGGCAGGATATAATCATTTTAACTCCATAGCTATGGGACCTTTAGCCTTGGTTAGCACTACTTTTTTCACCTTTTTACCTTGTTTTTTATTTATTTTTATAGGCGCACCTATCATCGAGCGCACACAAGAAAACAAAACCATTCAGCAAATCCTTTCTATAGTAAGCGCAGCAGTTGTTGGTGTCATTTTAAACTTAAGTATTTATTTAGGCAAAGTAGTATTGTTCCCTAACAATTTTACATGGAGCGGGTTAGATTTTCTTAACCTAATTTGGATTATCTTATCCTTTTTCGCCTTGTATAAATACAAAATTAACATGATTAAATGGATAGCTATCAGTGCTGTATTTGGTTTAATCCATTTTTTGGCAGTAGGATTATAATTGTAATTTCGAATTAAAATTAATTTATCTTTTCAATTTTAAATCATAATATATATTTTTATTGTATGTTTGTGATTTAAAAATATTTAAATTGGATAATTATTTAGATAAATTGCAACAGCTAAAACAGCAGCTTTTGGTTTTGCAAAATAATCAGGAGGAATTTGGGAAACAAATTCATATGCTAAAACTCGAAATTTTTTCTTTGGAGGAAGAATTTAGTAAGCAAAAATTAGCAGAAAAACCAGCGCAGGAGTTTATTCCTGTTACAGATTTCAAAAAACCTGAGGAAGTAGTTGAAGAAGTTAAAATTAGTAAACCTACCGAAAACACTGTTGTTCCAGAACCAATTTTTATTCCTACCCAAAAATCTACCAATAATTCGGTTGAAAAATTTATTGGCGAAAATTTAATTAGTAAAGTTGGGATTTTAATTTTGATTATTGGGTTAAGTATAGGTGTAAAATACTCCATTGATCATCAGTTAATTAGTCCGATGTTAAGATTAATTTTAGGGTATTTATCAGGTTTTACATTATTATTGATTGGTTTTAAGTTAAAAGCAAAATATTTTAACTACAGTGCAATATTGGTAAGTGGCGCAATAGCTGTTTTGTATTTTATGAATTTTGCAGCCTATGGGATTTATAATTTTATTCCACAATGGTTAAGTTTTGTATTGTTATTTGTATGCTCGGTGTTTGCTGTAATTTGTGCCATGTATTACAATACAGTAATTATAGCGTTAATTGGTTTAGTGGGCGCTTATGTAGTTCCGTTTTTAATTGGTGAAAACACGGGCGAAGTAGATTTTTTGTTTTCTTATTTTACAGTTATAAATAGTGCGATTTTAGTGGTTTCGGTTAAAAAAAATTGGCAATTGCTAAATTATTTTTCCTATATTTTTACTTGGCTTTTTATCTTGTTGTGGTATTCATTTAATTACCAAACAAGCTTGTATTTTTACTCGTTTTTAAGTTTTATTTCGGTTACATTTTTGTTGTTTTATTTACAGTTTATATGGTATAAAATTAAAAATCATTTGTTGTTTGTTGCCTCTGATGTTGTTATGATTTTATCCAATACATTTTTATTTTATGCATTGGGTTTTTCTATTATTAAATCTTGTGCATTGTATCAAAACTATTTGGGAGTGTTTACTATTTTTAATGCATTGCTACAATTTTTTATTGCCAAATGGGTTTTCGCAAAAAAGCTAGCCGATAAAAATTTGTTTTATTTAAGTTTAGGCCTAGTATTTACTTTTATTACTTTGGCTATAGCGGTAGAGCTAAACGGAAGCTGGATTACCTTATTTTGGTTAATGGAGGCTTTAATTTTGAATGCCATTGCGCAAAAACAAAAAATTGATTTTTACGAAAAAATATCTATACCATTAATTATACTTTCTTTTTTAAGTTTATTACAAGATTGGGCAAATGGCTTTGATTTACAACATATAGCACCTTTTGCTAATTGGTTTTTTTGCTCCTCTGTAGTGTATGCATGTATTTTGGCTGTTATTGTAAAAATTCAATTTAAAAATTCCTTTTACAATTTAAGTAAATTTTTAAATCCTGCATTATTAATTGCTATAGGATTTTTTACTTTTTACAGAGAATTAGTATTTTGGTTTAATAGCCTAGTTTGGGATGCAAAAAAGGTAA
>JBEEPA010000102.1:0-2797 GCA_041191385.1 Bacteroidota bacterium
ATACAAAATTTATTTACTGATTTGTTTAACTTTCCGTTAGTTGTATTTTTTAGTAAAACAGTATTAATAGTTTCATTTTTGGCCTTTATAATTAATTTATTTTTATACAAAAAAATCCCTCTGTTTGCCTATTTTGCTAATATTATAATTACAATAGGCTGTATAATATATTTCTTATTATGGATGCCTTTAATGGGTGTTCATGATTATTATTACATTGCTTTACTTATTTGGATTCCCTCTACTTTAATACCTTTAACTTATTATCTAATAAATTATCGACCTCAAATTTTTAACAACAAATACACATTTTTATTGATGCTTTTATTTTTAACATACAATTTAACTTATGCGTACAATGTTGTAGATTTAAGAAAAACACAACAAAATGGAAAAAAATTAATTATTGGCAATAAACATTTTGTTGATTTTATGAAGTGGACAAATTGGGATTTTAATAATAAATGGCAAAAATACATTGATGTAAAAGAGAACTTAAAACAATTAGGAGTAAATAGAAATGATAGATTTATTTCATTAAACGATAATAGCTTAAATACAAGTTTGTTTTTAATGAATGTAAGAGGTTGGACAAACTATTTAAATTATTCAAAAAAAGAAGATATTTTAGAACTCATTGAACGTGGTAAGGCTAATTATTTGATTTTTGAAGATGAAAATTTAAAAAATGCTGAATTTTTGAAAGACTTTTTAAATCAGCCAGTTGGTGAATTTAATGGATTATTTCTGTATAAACTTTAAAACCTTCATTATTCTGTATGAATTTTAAACTTATTATGTTTTGTAGTATTTTAAGCTTTTTGTGGTCTTGTGCAAATGAGGATAACTTAGTTGTAGTGGAGAATTTTGAAGTAGAGAAATATATTGGGAAATGGTACGAAATTGCCAGATTTGATTCCCGTTTCGAAAAAAATTTAAATCAAACTACTGCGGAATATAGTTTAGACGAAAATGGCAAAATTATCGTTAAAAATAGAGGTTATAACTTTAAAAAAAATAAATGGGAAAGTGTACAAGGAAAAGCCAAATTTGCGAAAAATAAAAATTTGGGAGATTTAAAAGTGTCTTTTTTTGGCCCGTTTTACGCACCTTATAAAATCATACAACTGGATAGTAGCTATAAATATGCTTTAGTGAGTAGCGGTAAAGATTATTTATGGATTTTATCTCGCGAAAAATCTATCCCTGAAAACATCAAAACTCAATATCTTAATTACGCAAAATCGTTAAAGTACAACACCAAAAATCTAATTTGGGTGGAGCATAAATAATTTAGATTATATTTTTATTTCATTACTTTGATAGTTGATGTGATTAGGGTGTTGCTTTTTTGGTTGGAACGATCGATGGCGTAAATTTCGAAGCTAAAATTTTGTTCATTAGTGCCATTGGTGATTGCTAATGTTCCTAACTGAATGATAAATTTTCCTGAAATGATAATTTTTGAATTATCCGGACTTAATTGCGGGATTCTAAATTGAGAAATTACACCCGTTTGTATGTTTTTTACAAATAAATTATCAATATCTGGATTATTTTCGCCTAAATCGCCATTTTCATCTCGATATTCGATAGTAATTTGAACAGCATCGCTATTTTCTTTAGCATTTTGTGGAGAAATTGATACAAATTTTAATACGGGTGCTAAATTTTCATCTTTTTTACTGCAAGAAGTAAAAAATATTACCAAAAATATGAGTGTAAAAAGTTTATTCATTTTATTATTTTATTTTGGATGACTTCCCGGAATTACTTTAAAAGACCATAAATTTTTAAACCAACTCGGTGCAAAATTGTCTGGACTTTCCGTATCCTTATCTCTTGTACCATCATTTATTAAATAACGCATGTAAATTATGGTATTTACTGGAAAGTTTTTGGCTATAATACGATTGTACCAAATCCCATCATTAACTGATAAAAATATGGAGTTTACAGTAGCTATAGGATTGGTGAAATTATCTCGTTGTGTAGAGAAAACGATGCGCGCATTCTTTAAATCTTTTAAAGCTGTTTCATCATCACTAATTGTCGGAATATGAATAAATACTTGATGTGTATCTAAAATTACAGCTCCATAGTCTAAATTATCTACACGATTATTTTTATCCGTTAAAACATTACTTTGCCATACTAATGGAAAACCTTTATCCTCAATGCCCCAATACCATTGTACAACTGGCTCGGCATTTGGTTTTTTACTTGTATTTCCCATAAAATCCTTGGCACCATCGGTAATCCATTTTTTTATAGCTGCTATATCTTCGGCAGGTAAGGAACGGCCAATATTATCTTGTGGCATCCTATCATTATTGTTTACAAAACAGCAATTGGTTATACGTTCATACAAAACTGATTCTTCGGGGTTAAAAGGAATTACACGGTATTTAAAAGAATTTTGCGCGTTATTTTTTACAATAGGATGATATACCAAGGTGGAATAAGTGGACATTAAGGTGCTAAAATCTGGCTCGAAACTACCATCGTGGCAACCCGGTGTGCCGCATTTGGGTTGTAAAATTTTATGATGAATATTACTTAAACTATATTTATCATCGTTGCTTATAGTGTTTTGATTTAAATAATCCACGTCATCAAAAGGATTATCCTCGTTTGGTTTTTTATAACATGATATCACCAAAACTAAAATGGAAGCAACTGTAATGATGTAAAATTGTAAACGTTTAAATAGCATATTTTTACTTTAAAGCATCCGTTAAAACTTTTCCTTGTAACAAACCATTTGGAATGTTATTTTTAAATCCTAATAAATCGG
>JBEEPA010000103.1:0-9587 GCA_041191385.1 Bacteroidota bacterium
AGTAATCTTTACGGAATGGGAAATGGAAGCAATAACGACGAAAACGAACCTATTCAAATTGGTACAAATTCGGATTGGTTAAAAATACACGCAGGTTTTCGTCATAATTTTGCCATAAAAAAAGATGGAACTCTTTGGGCTTGGGGACATAACGAAGATGGACAATTAGGCGATGGAACTACTATAAATAGATTTAGTCCTGTTCAAATTTCATGTACTAATGAAATTATAACTCATCAAAATAATCAAATTTCCAAAAATAAATTTATTATTTATCCAAATCCTGTTAACGATTATTTAAATATACAAGGTTTTAGTAGTTTAGAAATTGATAAAATAATAATTACAGACATACTAGGTAAACAAACTCAAAAATCTTTTCATGAAAATCAAATAAACATTGGGGATTTAAATAATGGTGTTTATATCATTCAATTGCATTTAACCAATCAAAAAATTGTTTCAACACAATTCATAAAAAACTAAAGAAGATAAGTGTTTTAACGTAGTGTATCAATATAATAGTTTCATAATCAAATAATTAACATCAAAACAATTATCTAATGTAAACATTATGTTATTATAAGGTTAATTATTTAACTTAGTGGCACAATTTAATAAATATTCAATGCAATACTTAAAAGAAGCTAAATCAAATACGCCTTATGTATCCATTGATACCGAATTAGGCAAGTTTCAAATTATTGGTGTTTCTAATTGTGACAATGCTAAAGAATTTTTCGAACCAATTGTAAATTGTTTAGATAATTTAACAGGATTACCCTTAGGCAAATTTCATTGTGTTTTTCAATTTGATGAATTATTTCACGAGGATTCTAAAATGATTTTATTTATTTTTCAAAAATTAAAGTCTTTGCAAATCGATGGTTGGGATATTACAATTGATTGGAATTTAATGGATAACAATCCTTATTTATTTAAAATTGCAGAAGATTTTGAATACATGATTGATATCAAAATTAATATCAACGATTTAAGCAAAATCAATTCCAATATCTTAAGTACATTTAAAAATAAAAAAGATTTAATTACAGCCTAAATACTTTGTTTAGTATATAATTCGTAATAAGATTTTTTTATTTCCAACAATTGGGAATGTGTGCCTTCTTCTAGTATTTTACCGTCTTCGATTACTAAAATTTTATCGGCATGCATTAAGGAAGTGATACGGTGGCTAACAATTAAAGAAGTTTTATTTTGCATTATTCTTTTTAAATTGTTTAAAATATTTTCTTCAGTTTCGGTATCAACTGCGGATAAACAATCATCTAACATTAATAAGTTTGGATTTTTAACCAAAGCTCTTGCTATAGAAACCCTTTGTTTTTGTCCGCCAGATAAAGTAACACCACGTTCCCCCAACAAAGTTTGGTATTGTTGAGGCAAATCTAAAATATTTTGATGTACATCAGCATCTTTTGCGGCTTGTATAACACGTTCTTTTTTAAATTTTTCATCCTCAATTTCGTCGTGCACACCAAAGCAAATATTATTTTCGATAGTATCAGAGAATAAAAAAACATCTTGAGGTACCATTCCAATTTGCTTACGCCAGTGAAATAAATTTATGTTTTTAATATTTTGATTATCAATTAAAATCTCACCAAAGTTTACATCGTACAATCGGTTAATTAAATTTAATATTGTTGATTTCCCCGAACCAGTTTTTCCAATTATACCCAATGTTTGTCCGGGTTCAATTGTAAAAGATACGTTTTGTAAAGCCTGAACATTATTTTCTGGATAAATAAAACTTACATTTTTAAACTCAATTTTTCCATTAAAATCAATAATTTCATCAGTAGAATTTTGAATTGCTGGCTGAATATCTAAAAATTCATTAATTCGTTTCATACTTGCAGATGCACGTTGAATTAATGAAGTAACCCAACCTAAACTGGCCACAGGCCAAGTTAGTAAGTTTATATAAATAACAAATTCGGCTATATTTCCATATGTAATTTTACCATCAATAACCGCTAATCCACCTGCATAAATGGTAATTATGGTACTTAAAACTGGTAAAAACATAATTACTGGTTGAAATAAAGATTCGGTTTTTACCAAACTCATAGCGTTTTGTTTATAACTATCGGCTTCTTTCTCAAAATCTTTTAAAATATCCTCGGTTTTATTATAAGATTTCACCACCCTAATACCACTAAAAGTTTCTTGTGTTATGCTAAAAATATTAGACAATTGTTTTTGTAAAAATTCGCTTTTTAAATTAATGTATTTAGATACGTAAAAAATAACCACCGACATGATTGGCAAAGGCAATAAAACATATAAACTTAAAGTAGGATTTATATCCACCATTGTCCATATTACCATAATAAACAAAACAATAAGATTAACCAAATACATGATTGAAGGACCTAAATACATACGAACTTTTCCTACATCATCCCCTATCCTATTCATAATATCACCCGTTTTGTTTTGCTTGTAAAAGCTAACATCCAACTCCTGATATTTTTTATAAATTTCGTTTTTAATATCGTATTCGATAAATCTGGAAACCATTATTATAGTGTAGCGCATAAAAAATGTAAATACACCTTTTAACAATGCCGACACCAATAAAAAAATACCAAATAATAAAAAGCTGTATAAAAGAGTTTGATAATAATCCTCCTGTAAAGAAGTTCCCGAAAATAATTTATATACTTTTAAATTTTCGATAACAATATCAATTGCTTCTCGAAAAATTTTTGCTGGATATAAGTTAAACCAATTGGAAAATACAATAAATAATACCCCTGCCAACATTCTCCATTTGTAGCGAAGTATATATTTATTTAAAGATTTTAACTCTCCCATGAAAATAGTTTAATTTGCATTGATGCAAAACTAAGGTAGAAAGAATAAATGAATAGAAGTTTAACTAAGCATTAATTCTTTGTATAGCTACTTTAATTTTTTCCTGAACATTATCAGAAACAGGAACTAAAGGTAAACGCAAATAGTTTTGTATCAAATTTAACTCACTTAACATACCTTTTACACCTGCTGGATTTCCATCTTCAAAAGTTAAGTTCATTAAATCAAATAATTTATAATGTAATTTTTGAGCGTTAGTATAATCATTTTTTAATGCAAACCTAACAGCATCCGACATAATTTTAGGAAACGCATTGGCTACCACACTAATAATTCCAATACCACCCAAACTAATTAATGGTAAAGTTAAAGCATCATCACCCGAAATCACTTTAAACCCTTTTGGTGCTCCGTAAATTATTTGTTGCATTTGCATTAAATTTCCACTAGCTTCTTTCACCGCAACAATATTTTTTACATCTTTTGCTAAACTTAAAACCGTTGTAGCTTCTAAATTAGAACCTGTTCTGCCTGGAACATTATATAAAATTACAGGAAGTTTAGTAGATTCGGCAAAAGCTTTATAGTGCTGATATAAACCACGTTGATTCGGACGATTGTAAGGAGGTGAAACAGATAAAATAGATTGAACTTTTGATAAATCATATCTGGATAAATTATCCATCAAAGTTTGTGTATTGTTACCACCATGACCTAAAACAATTGGTAAACGATTGTTGTTAACCTCAACTACATGATTAAAAACCTTTAGTTTTTCATCAGCAGTTAAAGTAACAGTTTCACCAGTTGTTCCTAAAACAACAATGTACTCTACTCCACCATCAATAATATGATTAACTGTTTTTTCTAACGCGTTGTAATCTACCTCTAAGTTACTTTTAAAAGGCGTTATCAACGCTACACCCGTGCCACTAATGTCTATATCCATAAAATTTAAACTATTTATTGATGATATGTAAATACCTGTCAATATTTTTAATTAATTCTCTAACTGTTTCACCCTCTGGCAAGTTAATTGTAAAATCCAAATTTTTTGCGTAAGGTAATTGCGTATATCCTACTTTAAATTTTGCATTAGATAAAGTTGTTACAAATCTAATACTTTTATCCTCCAATACAGATGTATCGATTAAAATATCAAAAGGAGTTTCAATAAAATTTTGTACAGATGGTGAAATCGGACGTAAATGTGCATTTATATCTTTAAAACAAAAATAATCCATTCCCAATTTTGTAACAATATCTCTATGTAAATCCTTTGCCCTGTAATACCCCAAGGAACTAACTTTTATATCATAGGTTTTTAAATGATTGATATATCTTTTAACCAAAGCAGTATCTTCTTCTTTATCTGCAATATAAACTATACCAACAGTTTTAGCTTTAGTAATATTACAAGCTACAACGTTTCTGGTATTTTGAGGTAAACGCTCAAAATGATAATCACTCAATCTATTTTTTAAGCCTTTAATCATTCCACAAATTTATCTATTTTGTTGGTGTTTTTAAGTAAATATTAAAAATAAATTAAGTAATATTGAAATTTACTTCTTCAATGTTGACTTGGAGTTAATAATTTCTAAATAACTTTTAGGTCTTCTATCTCCATGCCAAGTAAATTGCTTTAACTTTTTATCTTCTGCAGGCAACTGATTTACAGGGTAAAAAGTAGCTTCTGGCTGCAACAAAAACACAATTTTACCTATTTTACCTTTGTTAAATCTTATACTTAAATTACTACAAATTGCCTTATTCACTCCGGAGTATGTGCTATCGTTGTCTTTTGCATAATATAAAGTTTGTCCGTTTCCTAAAACACTCATAGTATGTATTTTACCTTCTTTAAAGTCGGCTATCATATTCCTTCCAACAATTTGATCATAAAATTCTTCTTTTTTGTCTTGTTCGCTTATGATAGAAGCGTTGTTAAATAGATATAAATTTTTAATTTTATTTCTAGCAGTTAAAATTTGTATGGTATCACCTTTCATTTGGCTTTCCTCCGACCATAAAATTGGATTTCGATACATTCTCATGATAGAATCCGACAAGCTATAACTTAAAGAATCGCATACTCCTTGCATATCTTTTTTAAACATTTTCACATTATGATAAGCGTAAAATTCTTTAATCTTTTTTTTATCTATTGCCTTAATTGTATCGCATCTCACCCATAATGTATCACCATCTAAAACTTGTGTCATCCATGGGTTTCTACTCACATATGAGTTAGAATCTTTTTGATTAAAATAAGCTATATTTCCATAAACAGTTAATTGATTAATCGAATCTATAATTTGTACATTTTTATAAGCCCAACTGATTTTCTTTTTTTTGTTAACATATATACTATCTGCAAAAATTGTATTTTCATCTCCTTTTATAGATGCCTTTTTAACAAAATGAAAAATTTCATTTTTATCATTGTGCAAACCACGTTCACAATAAATTTTTTGATTTTTTGTATGAATATTAGTTTTGCCGTAAAATCTTGTAATTTCATTGGGCGAATCCACTATAATGGTATCTCCCCATATTTTATAATCTGGATTATCAATAAAAACTTTACCAATTAAATCCATAAATTCTGTTTGGGTATTGTAATATCCTAATTTAGATACAATTTTAGTTTCGGCATTGGTTATTGTTGCACCGTTTAAATAAAATATTTGTTTTTTTGAGTCGTCGAAGTTTAACACATTGGTTAAAATAGTTAAGTCCTTTTGTGTAACCTTAACACTTTTCCCTTGAAGCTTACCAATTCCAGTATAATTATTATACACTAAAGAATCTCCGTAAGCCTTTAAATTATTGCTTTTAATAATATAAACTTTTCCCCATGCCCAAAATGCATTATTTATATTATCCACCTCTGCCGAATCGCAAAACAACTGCATATCTTTGTTTTGCAAACCTACATTTCCTACTAATTTTTGGTGATTTGCACTTCGGCCTTCGGTTAACTTTTTAGCATGTAAAATTTTAATAGTATTACTTTTTTGTGCGTACGTGGATGTAGCTACAAAAAGTAATACTATTAAAAAAACTAATAATTTACGCATTAATGCTAGAGCGAATAATGGTTTGTTTTCTATCCGGACCAACAGACACAACAGTAATTGGCACTTCTAATTCTTTTTCTAAAAACTCAATATATTCCACCAAAGTACTTGGTAAACTTTCCATATCGCCTAAACCTGTTAAATCTTCATGCCATCCTGGTAATGAAATGTAATTTGGCGATAAATCTTGTCCTTCTATTGAATATGGGAAATGTTTTATAGTTTCTCCATTTAAATTGTATGAATCACAAACTTTAACTTCATTAAATGTAGACAAAACATCAGCTTTAGTCATTATTAAATCGGTAACACCATTTAACATGATTGAGTATTTTAAAGCTGGTAAATCTAACCAACCACATCTTCTAGGGCGACCTGTTGTAGCACCAAATTCATGTCCGGCAGCTCTTAATCTTTCACCAATCTCATTATCCAATTCTGTAGGAAACGGTCCGCTGCCCACACGTGTACAATACGCTTTAAAAATACCAAACACTTTACCAATAGTATTAGGCGCAATACCTAAACCCGTACAAGCACCCGCACAAACGGTGTTGGATGAAGTTACAAATGGATAAGAACCAAAATCGATATCTAATAACGAACCCTGAGCACCCTCTGCTAAAACAGTTTTTCCTGATTTTAAAGCATTACTTAAATAATGTTCCGAATCAATTAAAGGAATTTGTTTTAAAACCTCAATTGCAGCCAACCATTTATTTTCCTCCTCGGTAATATCGTACTGATAATCGTATAATGCCAATAAATCACGGTGTTTTTGCACCAAAGTTTTGTATCTATCTAAAAAATCTGGCAATTCGATATCCCCTACTCTTAAACCATTTCGTCCGGTTTTATCCATATAAGTTGGCCCAATACCTTTTAAAGTAGAGCCAATTTTAGATTTTCCTTTAGCATTTTCGGAAGCAGCATCTAAAACACGATGTGTAGGTAAAATTAAATGCGCTTTACGGCTAATTAATAAACGCTCAGCAACATTTACGTTATGCACTTTTAAACCATCAATTTCTTTTTGAAAAATGATTGGATCCATCACCACGCCATTCCCTATAATATTTACTGTTCCTTTATGAAAAATTCCCGATGGAATGGTATGTAAAACATGTTTTATCCCGTCAAATTCTAATGTATGCCCAGCATTTGGCCCACCCTGAAAACGAGCAATTATATCATATTTTGGCGTAAAAACATCCACTATTTTACCTTTCCCCTCATCACCCCATTGTAATCCTAAAAGTACATCAACTTTATTCATTTTTGTTGTTTTAGATAAACTGTTATAATTAATTTTTCTTTTTATTTAAGCATTTTTCGTCCTTACATTCGCCATAAACTGTTAATGAATGATGAGAAACATCAAAATTAAAACCTTCTCCTAAACTTGTTAAAATAGGATGTAATCTTGGGTCACAAAACTCAATAACCTTTCCACATTTAGTACAAATTAAGTGGTCGTGTTGCTGAAAACCGTACGAACGTTCAAACTGAGATAAATTAGAACCAAATTGATGTTTTCTAACTAAATTACAATCCATCAATAAATCCATTGTATTATACAATGTAGCTCTACTTACCCTATAATTTTTGTTTTTCATGTTTACATACAACGATTCAATATCAAAATGATCGGTGTACGAGTAAATTTCTTCTAAAATAGCGTACCTTTCTGGAGTTTTTCGGTGTCCATTAAACTCCAAATAACCAGAGAAAATCTCTTTTACGGTTTCAAAAACAGACTTTTTCAAATTATTTACGGGTTAAAAACGTGCTAAATTTACTAAAAATTCACTGCGCGAAATACAAATTAACTTTTATTTTTCGAACAAACTTTCGTTATTAGTTAAAACCGTATCTCCATACAATTTTTTGTAATCTTCTATCGATCTTCTAATAACTTCCCTAGCTTCTTCTGCTCCATAAACATGTGTAATTTCACATTTAGGTTTGGTTGAACCTGGTATTTCTTTGTACGTTAAAAAATAGTGTTTTAAACGGTTTACCAATCTATCCGGACATTCTGTGATGTCATTATAGCTATAAATTTCATCTTGATCTAAAACCGCTACAATTTTATCATCTGCTTCACCACCATCAATCATACGCATTCCTCCTATTACGCGAGCTTTAATTAAAATATCACCATGCGGAATATGTCTTTCAGTAAAAACACAAATATCTAAAGGATCTCCGTCACCCACTAAATTTCTTCCAGTTTTTTCGTTACAATATTCTGCAACTTTATCACCACAATAAGTTTTAGGAACAAAACCATATAATGCAGGAATAATGTTAGAAAATTTTTGAGGACGATCTATCATTAAATAACCTGTTTTTTTATCAATTTCGTACTTAACTGTATCTGTTGGTACCATTTCAATAAATGCATTTACAACATTAGGCGCATCGTCGCCTGGTTCAATTCCGTGCCAAGGATGTGGCTTAAACAATAATTTTCCCATATTAGTTATTATAAATAAAGTTGCAAAAATGCAGTATTTTATTGATTAATGAAAATGAAAATCTGAAATATTATCGAAATAGTTAAAAAAAATGCAGTTATTAACATTTTTAGCAAGTAATTATTTACTGTTAAATATCTATATTTGCGCTCTTCAATTGGATTTTTTTGTTAATTTCCCACTTTAAATATTTTATATCATGCGTTTAAAAGTTTACAACACCAAAAATCAAAAAAAGGAAGATTTTATTCCTGTTCATGAAGGAAATGTAGGTATGTATGTGTGTGGTCCAACAGTTTATAACGATGTTCATATTGGGAATTGTAGAACTTTTATTTCTTTTGATTTAATATACAGATACTTATTACACCTTGGCTTTAAGGTAAGATATGTTAGAAATATTACGGATGTTGGTCATTTAGAAAACGACTCGGATGATGGCGATGATAAAATTGCAAAAAAAGCGAAGTTGGAAAACTTGGAACCTATGGAAATTGTGCAAAAATACACCAATGGTTTCCATGATATGATGCAGCTTTTCAACACCTTACCTCCTTCTATCGAACCTACTGCTACTGGGCATTTAATTGAGCAAATTGAAATGGTGGAAACCATCATTCAAAATGGTTTTGGTTATGAAGTGAATGGCTCGGTGTATTTTGATGTGAAAAAATTTGCCGAAAAATTTGGTTACGGTGAACTTTCGGGTAGAAAAATCGACGAATTACAAAACAATACACGTGAGTTAACAGGTGGCGAGGAAAAACGAAATAGTTTAGATTTTGTGATTTGGAAAAAAGCAGATCCTAAACATATTATGCAATGGAATTCCCCTTGGGGTAAAGGTTTTCCCGGTTGGCACTTGGAGTGTTCGGCTATGAGTACAAAGTATTTAGGAGAAGAATTTGATATTCATGGCGGCGGAATGGATTTAAAATTCCCTCACCACGAATGTGAAATTGCTCAAAATGTTGCTGTTACAGGCAAAAAAGATCCTATTAAATATTGGTTACACGCCAATATGCTTACCTTAAATGGCGAAAAAATGAGCAAAAGTACTGGTCAGTTTTTTTTACCGCAACAATTGTTTGATGGCACCAGTAAATTTTTCACCAAAGCTTACTCTCCAATGGCGGTAAAATTTTTCATGATGCAAAGTCATTACCGAAGCACCTTAGAT
>JBEEPA010000104.1:0-25872 GCA_041191385.1 Bacteroidota bacterium
TTATCTTAAAACACCAATAGCTTTACCAAAATTTTCGGCAAATTCTCTAATTTCTTTAGCATGTAAGGATTCACCCGTTGCACGTTCAAAACCATCCGCCATCGTCATAAAAGTCTGAAAATACATCATTTTCATATCTTCTACATACATATCCTTAGTCCACAAATCTACTTTTTTAGCTAATTTTTCTTTATCGTCCCAAACAGCAATCATTAACGCCTTCACAACATCTTTTTCCAAACCTTTATCTTCCGTAGCTGTCCATTCTATTTTTTCGGGCAAATAATTTTCGTCTAATTTTAACGTAAATTTTATCTCTTTTTCCATTGTTTGATTTTTTAATTATTTTACTAACCCACCATTATTTACGCTATTAGTAGGCGATACAAAACTTAATTTTCCTTCGGCATCTTCTGCCATTAATATCATTCCTTGCGAAGGAATACCTTTTAAATCTCTGGGTGCCAAATTTACCAAAACCAATACCTGCTGGCCAATTATACTTTCGGGCTCGTAAAACTCTGCAATCCCCGATACCACTGTGCGTTGATCTATCCCAGTATCCAATTTAATTTCCAACAATTTTTTAGTTTTAGGTACTTTTTTAGCCTCTACAATAGTTGCCACGCGGATATCCATTTTTTGGAAATCCTCAAAAGCAATTAAATCCTTGCTAGGCTCGATATTTTTAGTAGTAGCCACCTTTTTTTTATCTTGTAATTTTTGCAACTGATTGTCCACAATTTCATCCTCAATTTTCCCAAACAATAACTCTGCTTGAGCTATGGTATGCCCGCTAGCTAAAACGCTTCCTGCAATTTCGCCCCATGCAACACAATTTGCATTTAACATGCGCAATAATTTTTGTGAAGTTTGAGGTAAAAACGGAGCCGAAACTTGCGCTAAAACTTGTGCAATTTGCAAGCTGATAAACATGATAGTTTCCACGCGTTCAGCATCAGTTTTAACTACTTTCCAAGGCTCTTCATCTGCTAAATATTTGTTACCTGCAAAAGAAACCTTCATCATTTCTGCCAAAGCCTCTCTAAATTTATATTGCTCAATTTTATCCGAAATATTTTTTGGAGCATCTTTTAAAACCTGCAAAACAGCTTCATCTTGAGGTAATAATTTACCCATTTTAGGCACAACACCATTGTAATATTTGTTGGTTAATACAACCGTACGATTAATAAAATTACCAAGGTTAGCCACCAATTCGTTGTTGTTTTTTGCTTGGAAATCTTTCCAAGTAAAATCGGCATCTTTTTGCTCGGGCATAACGCTACACAAAACATATCGCAATAAATCGGTTTGGTCTGGAAATTCATCTAAAAATTCATCCAACCAAACTGCCCAATTTCTAGAGGTAGAAAATTTTTCGCCTTCTAAGTTTAAAAATTCGTTCGCAGGTACATTATATGGCAATACATAATCGCCCATTTGTTTTAACATGGATGGGAAAATAATACAATGGAAAACAATATTATCCTTACCTAAAAAATGCACCAATTTACTTTCACCACTTTTTTTCCAGTAATCCTCCCAAGATTTTCCTTTAAATTTATCTGCTTCGCGTTGTATTAACTGCTGTGTAAAAGTAACATAAGCAATGGGTGCATCAAACCAAACATACATTACTTTTCCTTCGGCACCTTTAACTGGAACAGGAACACCCCAATCCAAATCTCGTGTTATTGCGCGTGGCTGTAAACCTGCTTTTAACCACGACGAACACTGTCCGTAAACATTACTTTTCCAATGTTTGTTTTCCTCCAACAACCAATTTTTTAACCAAGCTTCGTATTTATCCAATGGTAAATACCAATGTTTGGTTTCTTTTAGCTCGGGCGTATTTCCGGTTAACACAGATTTTGGATTGATTAAATCGTTAGGGGATAATGAAGTTCCGCATTTTTCGCATTGGTCGCCATAAGCCTCCTCGTTTCCACAATGCGGACAAGTACCTTTAATGTATCTATCTGCTAAAAACTGATTGTTTTGTGCATCGTAAAACTGCTCGGTAGTTTCCTCGATAAAAGCCCCATCGTTTAAAAATTTTTCAAACCATTCCGATGCTACTTTATAATGATCCGGATGAGAAGTTTGTGAAAATATATCTAATGAAATTCCCAGTTTTTGCAAGGAATTTTTTATGATATTGTGATTTTTATCAACCAATTGTTGAGGCGTTAAACCCTCTTTTTTTGCCTGAATAGTAATAGGTACACCGTGCTCATCTGTACCACCAATAAACACCACATCTGAACCTTTTTGGCGTAAATATCTTACATAAATATCGGCTGGTATATACATTCCTGCTACGTGCCCTAAATGTAATGGGCCGTTAGCGTATGGTAATGCCGTGGTTACAGTATATCTTTCCATTAATTTAAACTTTTTGCGAAAATACGAAAGGAAACTTAATAAAAATAATTTGTTTTAATTTATGCTGGTTATAATTGTATTACATACCATACACTACTTAAAACAATCATCCACAGCCATAAATTTTGCAGCCATTTTTTTTGGATTTGAATGATATAACTTGAAACTAAAAAAGCACCTATTCCACCCCAAAGTACTGGTAAAAACTCGATAATTGTATATTTTGCATTAAAGAAAAACAACAATGGTGTAAGGATAAAATATAGACTAAAAACCCTAAAAATTAATCGCGCTTTATGCACCATTGTATTTTTTTTGGTATTAATTTTTAAAAAGGAATATACATTAACATATATAAAAAAGGCAATAAATATTTCGTTATAAGTAGTTAATTTAGGAATGCTAATCCAAGTAAAATTAATTTGCTTTGCAAGTTGTTTAATCAAATAATAATCGTTTAACAAATATGATAAACTAAACAAGGCAAAATAAGGGAATACATAACCCAATAAAAAAGCAACAACATCTTTTAAATTGGTAGTTTTAACCCAAAAAACAATTACGAAAAAAAATATAATTAAACTAATAAAGGACGGACTTACTAAACTTGTTATACTCATTATAGAAGACAAGCCAAAAACTGTAATATATTGTCCTGAAGTATTATACAAATCGAACAACTCTAACATTACAATTAAAATAGTAAATACCGCACAAATCAATAAAAACGATTGCATTGTTGGTTGTTGTAAACTTAAAAAGTAAATGCTTAAAATTTGAGGTAAATAATTGTTGATATTGATAAGCTTAAACTCTAATAATTTTTCGTTTAAAACTGCTCCAAAAACATAAATACAAATAAAATATACTACTACAAAAAACCAATCCAAAAAACTAAATTCCGTTAAGTAAGAAAAACTGTGTAAAAATAAAAACAGCAACACACTAAACGCACTAAATAAGTGCGCACTAAAAGCTGTTGTTTTTTGATAATTATCTAACACGGTTGTTTATACTAAACTTTTATAAATATTTTCTTTTTGTACATCCACGAAAGTAGTAGGTAAAATGGAATTATCCATATTATTGCGTAAATATGCGATGCAATTTTTGCATAAATCAAATCGGGATGATTTTCGATAATTAGCATATATGGAGTTTTAGTAAATATTGATAAGATAAAATCTGCCATTATACTACTTATACTACCTCCATTTAGAGGAATAAAATGAACTAAATTACTTACCAATTCGGATAATAAATATGCTGTTAAGGCATTGCTTCCAAATTTTATCGCGGGCGTTGTAAATTTTGTAAACTGTAAATAATCGATAATCCATAAACTAAATGCTGTACATAACATGGCAATTCCTCCTGCATATACAACATAGGAGCTGGTCCATAAACCTTTATTGATAGGTAAGGCAAAATCCCAAAACAAGCCCAAAACTACTAAAACTCCACCTATGGCAAATAAACCGCTAATTTTTTCTAATAAGGTTTTATCACTCATAATCCATTGTCCGCTTAAAACACCAATTAAACAGGTTGAAACTGAGGTTGTGAAGGTTCCTAACAATCCTTCGGGCTCCCAATTGTTAATCCAAAAATGACGTCCGCCTAATATTAAATGGTCCAAATATGTTCCGAAATTGTAAAAACCTTGCTTATTTAAATCTTTAACAAATGCTCCCGAAATTTCTATATGAATTATTCCCCAATAAGCCAATAAAATAGCTACTGCTATATACAATTGTTGTTTCCAATTGGTTAATAAAAACAAGGAGCCTGTTAACATAAATACAATTCCTAATCGTTGTAAAACACCCATAATACGGTACGCACCAAATTCTTTTAACAATAATTCGCCTTCTATATTAAAATATACAAACGGAAAATTATCTTTTAAAAAGCCTAATAAAAATATTAATGCACCACGTTTTATTACGGTAAGTATAAGCTGATTTTTAGGTTGTGTTTCTTTTTTTTTACCTAAAGCAAAGGCGATGGAACAGCCCATGATGAATATAAAAAACGGAAAAATCATGTCGGTTGAGGTTGCACCGTGCCATGCAGCATGACTCAGTGGTAAAAACAAATGATTTACCCAAACTGCGTTTTCGCTATCCCAAGTACCCCAAGAGCCAGGATTGTTAACCACAATCATTAAAAAAATGGTTAAACCTCTTAAAAAATCAATAGATAATATACGTTGTTGCATAACTTTTTTATCGGAAGGATAAAATTAAAAAAGCAAGACGAAACCATCTTGCTTTTTTTATAAATTCTTTTTTAAATATTAAGCGTGCTTTTTTATTTTGCTACCAATTAAAGCGTAGTATAAAAGGTACGCCTGACAAAGTGCTACCAATATAAAAGTGATTTGCCAGTTGTTCGTGCTATCGGCATATAAGGATTGAATAGTAGGAACTATTGCACCACCAAAAATACCCATGATTAAATATCCAGATGCTTGGTTGGTATAAGGACCTAATTTATCGATTGCTAAGCCAAAAATGTAACCCCACATTACAGAGTGGAATAAACCAACAGCCACTAAAGCATAAATACCTGCATTACCAAAAATAGTAAATTGAGTAAAGCCTAAGTTAACTTCTTGAAACGCCATTGTTCCTGGGAAAAAAGTACCAATCAATGTTAAAATCATTGCTAAAGCACTAACTAAAATTAAACCTTTGCGTGCATTGGCGTTTTTAAATACAAATGATCCAATAAAACGACCAATCATAATACTTCCCCAATATAAAGATGCAATAATTCCTGACGCTTTACCAATATTAATTACTTCTTTTTTTTGCTCAATGAAATATTTTATTGGCTCAGGATAATTGTTTTGCTCAATAGCTTCATCTGATTTTGCTTTTAATGCGATTAATGCATTTAATGCAGCTACTGAATCAGCTTTTTGAACTTGTGATGTATCAGAAGGAATTAATTTGGTTAATAATGAATCAACAAGAGCGGTATCTCCAACTGTTTTATATGAATCTGCTTCTGTGTATAACCAACTGTAAACATCTGTTTTTTTTGATTTTAAAACTTCTGATGAAGGGGAATCAATATAAGTTTTAATATTATTTCCAATTGCAACCTCTGCACCTACATAAGCAAAAATTGCAATTACTCCCAAAGTTAAATGACTAAATTGCCAAGCATTACCAACTAATTCTTTTGTTTCTCCTTCTTTAGATTCCTCTGCACTAGCTGAAATGTTTGGTAATTTAATTAAAGAGAAAATTAAAGCTAATAGAAATGCAAAACCAGTTAAAAAAACATACGGTAATTTAACATCATCAACAACTGGGTTAGCTTTTCCAAAAATTACATTTGCTGCAAAAATTGGTGCTAATGTTCCTGCTAAAGAGTTAAAAGCTCCTGCTAAATTAATACGTGTTCCAGCTGTCTCCGGCGAACCTAATGCTGCTAAATATGGATTGGCAACAACTTGTAATATTGTAATTCCTGATCCTAATATAAATGATCCACCTACAAATACTGCAAATGAATTTAAAAATGCTGCCGACAAAAATACAGATAACGCAATACCTAAAACACAAAGCGCAATCACTAATGTTTTTTTATTACCCATTCTATCAATCATTTTAGAAGCTAAAGGGCCTGTTAAAACGAAAGCTGAGAAAAAGGAAAAGGTTAATAAGGATGTTTGAAAATTACTTAAATTAAACACTATTTTTATCGGACTTTGTAACTGTCCGTTTAGTACTGTTAAAAATCCAAATAGGAAAAAAAGTACCACCATCATGATAAAAGGTACCTTGTAATTTTGTTTTGTAGAACTCATAAAACTGATTGTTAAAAGTTAAAGTTTCTTTATTTCGGATTACGAATATAAACAAATATCCTTTAGAAAGTAATTTTTTGTAAAAATCTTCCCTTTAATGCCTTAAAATTATTACCTTTGCACTCGCTATGAAATGGTTATATGCTTTAATTTTTACTGTAATTTACAGCAATACTTTTGCACAATGTGCAATGTGTAAGGCGCAAATTGAAAGCAGCGAAGGTGAAGTGGGTAATGGTATCAATGGCGGAATTTTATTTTTGATGATTATTCCTTATGCTTTATTAATTACCATTTTTATTGTGTTTTTTAATGGCAAAATTAGATCATCAATTTTAAAATTCATTAATTCTTAGTTCTTTTTAAAGTTTACTTATCCAGAAAGGTGGAGGGACTGGCCCTATGATACCTTGGCAACCCCTGTTAGGAAGGTGCCAATTCCGCTCCGTAAAAAGGGCTAGATAAGCGTGAAATAGTTTATTCATTTATCTACCCTTTGATTGTTTAATCAAAGGGTTTTTTTTTGTAGTATGATAAAAAAAGATGTTCGCGAGGTTTTAAAATCTCGTATTTTAGTGCTGGATGGCGCAATGGGTAGTTTGATACAAGGCTACAAATTGGAGGAAGAAGATTTTAGAGGAGAAAGATTTAAAGAGCACAACCATCCTTTAAAAGGTAACAACGATTTATTGGCGTTAACGCGCCCGGATGTTTTAAAGGAAATTCATAATTTATACCTAGAAGCTGGTGCTGATATATTAGAAACCAACACCTTTTCGGGCACTACAATTGCTCAAGCGGATTATGCTTTGGAAGATGCTGTGTACGATATCAATTTTTACTCGGCTAAAATTGCCAAAGAATGTGCAGATGAGTTTACTGCTAAAAATCCTGATAAACCTAGATATGTTGCGGGGTCTATTGGTCCAACCAACCGTACTGCTTCGTTATCTCCAGATGTAAATGATCCGGGTTACCGTGCGGTTACTTTTGATGATTTGGTAAAAGCTTACTCGGAACAAACTGAAGCTTTAATAGATGGCGGAGTGGATTTACTTTTGGTGGAAACCATTTTTGACACCTTAAACGCCAAGGCTTGTTTGTTTGCCATTGATGAAGTGCAGGAAAAACGTGGAACAAATTTACCTATCATGGTTTCGGGTACAATTACCGATGCTTCGGGACGAACTTTAAGCGGACAAACGGCGGAAGCTTTTTTAATTTCGGTTTCGCATGCACCTTTGTTAAGTGTTGGTTTTAACTGTGCTTTAGGGGCAGATTTAATGAAACCTTACTTAAAAACAGTGGCACACAACACTAAATTTTTCACCAGCGCACACCCCAATGCGGGTTTACCAAACGAATTTGGAGAATACGATCAATCTCCAGAAGATATGAAAAAGCAAATTAAAGAGTTTTTAGATGAAAATTTAGTTAACATCATTGGTGGTTGCTGTGGAACAACTCCCAATCATATAAAAGTAATTGCGGATATTGCAGCTACTTATAAACCAAGAGTTGTTGCTTAAATGAAATTAATCAAAATATTCATCAGCAGAGTACAAGCTAAATTTTATGCCGAACGAAAGGCATTAAATGAAAATTTAATGTGGGCCCCTCAGTTGGGTAATTTTTTTACTCTTTTTGTTTTTAAGTTGCTTCGTTCGATAGATATGTGTTATTTAATGGGAAATAATGCGAAAAAAATAGGGTTAAAAGAAAATGATTTTATTCAGGAGGATACTTTTAAAACTCTCCTAAATCTAGTAAAACAATGACACAAAACACTTTAAATTCACTTGGTATAGAAATTAATGTAAAGTACTTTGAAGAAAAGGACTACATATCGATAACTGATATTGCAAAATACAAAAATCCTAATCACAGTGATGATGTGATTAAAAACTGGTTGCGCAACCGAAATACGATTGAGTTATTAGGATTTTGGGAACAAATTAATAACCCAAATTTTAAACCCGTCGAATTCGACGGGTTTAGAAAAGAGGCAGGACTAAATAGTTTTGTTTTAACTCCTAAAAAATGGATTGAGCAAACTAATGCTATTGGAATAATTTCAAAATCTGGAAGATATGGAGGCACATATGCGCATATTGATATTGCTTTTGAGTTTGCTAGTTGGGTTTCGATAGAATTCAAATTGTATTTAATCAGAGAATTTCAACGCCTTAAAGAAGAAGAACAAAAGCAAATTGGGTGGTCGGCTAAAAGAGAATTGGCAAAAATTAATTACCACATTCACACTGATGCAATTAAAGGAAATTTAATACCGAAAGAAATTACTCCTAAACAAGCATCCATAATTTACGCTAATGAAGCCGATGTTTTAAATATGGCATTATTTGGCAAAACTGCCAAAGAGTGGCGTGAACAAAATTCAGAACTAAAAGGAAACATCAGGGATTATGCACACATCAATGAATTGATTTGTTTATCGAATTTAGAAAATATTAATGCCTTGTTGATTAACGACGGAATAAATCAATCGGAAAGATTACTAAAACTAAATCAAATTGCAATCAAACAAATGATTTTATTACAAAATGTAGAAAACAAAAAGTTTTTAAAATAAATTAGAATAATTTTTTAAATCATAAAATTAAGTATATGAGTTTACACCCCGATTATACAGGCGATTATAAATACAAATGGCACAATTACCCTTACATGCGTTTAAGTGGTTTGGAGCCTTTAATTGTTACTCCCGAAATTAATTTTGTAAATGTTGGTGAGCGTACCAATGTTACCGGAAGTAAAAAGTTTTTAAAGTTAATCGAAAAAGAAAAATACGATGAGGCTTTAGAGGTTGCTTTAGACCAAGTGCAAGGTGGTGCGCAAATTTTGGATGTAAACATGGATGAAGGGATGATTGATGGGGTGTATGCCATGACTCGTTTTTTAAATTTAATTGCATCCGAACCTGATATTGCCCGAATTCCTATCATGATTGATTCCTCCAAATGGGAAATTATTGAGGCAGGGTTAAAATGTGTTCAAGGAAAATGTGTTGTAAACTCTATATCGTTAAAAGGTGGCGAGGAACGTTTTATTTGGGAAGCTAAACAAATTAAAAAGTATGGTGCGGCTGTTATTGTAATGGCTTTTGATGAACTAGGACAGGCGGATAATTATGAGCGTAGAATTGAGATTGTAAAACGATCATACGAAATTTTAACGGGTCCTAAGGTAAATTTTGCTCCAGAGGATATCATTTTCGATTTAAATATTTTCCCTGTTGCAACGGGTATGGAGGAGCACCGCAAAAATGCTTTAGATTTTTTTAGAGCAACTAGATGGGTTCGTGAAAATTTACCTGCTGCGCACATTAGTGGTGGAGTAAGTAATGTTTCGTTTTCGTTTAGAGGTAACGATGCTGTACGTGAGGCTATGCACTCGGCTTTTTTATATCATGCAATTAAAGAGGGTATGGATATGGGTATTGTAAACCCAACTATGTTAGGAGTTTACGATGATATTCCGAAAGATTTATTAGAAAAAGTTGAGGATGTTTTACTAGACAGGCGCGACGATGCTACGGAGCGTTTGTTGGATTTTGCGGAGAGTTTTAAAGGAGATGCTAAAACTAAAAAAGCCGATGATGAATGGCGTAGTTTGCCTGTGGAAAAACGTTTGGAATATGCTTTGGTTAAAGGTGTTATCGAATTTATTGATACGGATACTGAGGAGGCTAGAGTTAAAATTAACAGTCCGCTTAAAGTAATCGAAGGGCCTTTAATGGACGGTATGAATGTGGTGGGTGATTTGTTTGGTGCCGGAAAAATGTTTTTACCACAAGTAGTAAAAAGTGCGCGTGTAATGAAAAAAGCGGTGGCTTATTTGTTACCTTATTTGGAAGAGGAGAAAGCAGAAAGCTCCAACAATGGTAAAATTTTAATGGCTACTGTTAAAGGTGATGTACACGATATTGGAAAAAATATTGTGGGTGTGGTTTTGGCTTGTAACAGTTACGAAATCATAGATTTAGGGGTGATGGTACCTTCGGAAAGAATTATTGCCGAAGCTATTAAACACAATGTAAATGCTATTGGTTTAAGTGGTTTAATTACGCCTTCGTTGGACGAAATGGTTACGGTGGCTAAGGAAATGGAAAGGGCTGGTTTAAATATTCCTTTGTTAATTGGTGGTGCTACAACTTCTCGTATTCATACAGCGGTTAAAATAGATGAACATTACAAACGCGGACAAGCTGTGCATGTTTTGGATGCTTCAAGAGCGGTTACAGTGGTTGGGAAGTTATTGGGTGAGGATAAAGATGCTTACATCAAAGATATTCAGGATGAATATGCGCGTATGCGTGATCATCACAGCAAAAAAAGAGCGGATAAGGATGTATTAAGTTACGAAGATGCTTTACAAAACAAATTCCCTATAGATTGGCAAAATTTTGAACCTGTACAACCTAAATTTACTGGAGTTAAGGTGATGGATAATTTGGATTTAGCGGAGATTGTTCCTTTTATCGATTGGACTCCATTTTTCCAAACTTGGGAATTGCATGGAAAATTTCCAGCAATTTTAACCGATGAAGTGGTGGGCGAAGAGGCTACAAAATTGTATGCAGATGCTTTACAAATGTTGGATAAAATTGTTGCAGAAAAATGGTTAACAGCTAAAGCGGTTATTGGTTTATGGAAAGCCAATGCAATTGATGATGATATCGAAATTTACAACAACGAGGGCGAAGTTATTGGTAATTTCCATATGATGCGCCAACAGCAAAAAAAGGCTGAAGGTGCTTACAACATGAGCTTGGCAGATTTTATTGCGCCTAAAAATTTGGGTATTACAGATTATATGGGTGGTTTTGCAGTAACTGCTGGTTTAGGTATCGAACCATATATCGAACAGTTCGAAAAAGACCACGATGATTATAACAGTATTTTATTAAAGGCTTTAGCCGATAGATTTGCAGAAGCAGCAACGGAGTATATGCACTATAAGGTTCGAACAGATTTTTGGGGATATGCATCTGATGAAAATTTAAGTAACGAGGATTTAATTAAGGAAAAATACAAAGGAATTCGACCTGCTCCAGGCTACCCAGCTTGTCCAGACCACACCGAAAAACCCGAGTTATTCCGTTTATTAAACGCCACAGAAAGCATAGGAATTTCCTTAACAGATAGTTTAGCTATGTATCCCGCATCTAGCGTAAGCGGTTGGTACTTCGGGAATCCACAATCCAAATATTTTGGAGTAGGACGCATAGAAAAGGACCAAGTAGAAAGCTACGCCAAACGCAAAAAACAATCCCTAGCCTTCATCGAAAAATGGCTATCACCAAATTTAAATTATTAATCAAATAAAAAAGGCAATCGTAAATGATTGCCTTTTTTTAAAATACTACTCTTTAACCAATTTATTGGTGTAAATTTTACCGTTATCTAGATACGATTTAATAAAGTATAATCCAACATTTAAATCCGATATTTCAATTGTAATTTGTTTATTTGAGTTGTTTGCTATATGTACAATTTGTCCTTGTTGATTATAAATTTCGGTTTTAACAATTACACTTTGCGATGTAAGATGCACTAAATTATGAGCTGGATTAGGGTATAATTGAACTAAATTACCACTTAATTTTTGTGAATTTATAGCTGTTGGATTACACACTAAATCATTTACATATTCCCATATATTATCGTTTAATAAAAAAGGAACTAGTGAATTTGCAGGTTCATCACCCATTCGTATCCAAACTAAATTCTGACTAGGAATAACGTTTAAAAATTGTCCTCCTTTACCCATTGCAGAAATCATGTCGGCTGGCGCATTTGGTGCAACAAAACCTGGAAATACAAGTTGTGAAGAAGGAACCATAAAACTTTGTTTACCGTTTAGCCACCATAAATATCCGTAAGATTTATTAATGGTTTGTGAAGTACTTATCATTTGATTGTAATAATCCATATCGGTTAAAATTTGATTGCCATTCCAATTCCCTTTATTTAAAATTAGTAAGCCAAAGCGCGCCATACTTCGGGCGTTACTGTAATAAACATTATTGTAACCAACTTTTACAAATGCGCCTGTTATCCCTGTTGGATTTTTAAGTTTTTGTGTGGTATAATTGTTTAAAGTTAAACCAGTTGCGTTTTCAATTACTCCATCCAAAAGTGTGTAAGGTCCATTGTGATAAGCCCATCTATTCCCCGCATCGGCTTTAAAAACTAAACAATTTTTTTCGGTACAAAATGGATCTGCAACATTATCATCCAAACCGGATGTCATATTTAACTGATTTAAAACCGTTATTTTTGCTTCTTGCTCTGGCGTACAACTTGTCCAACCTTTACCCAAATATTTAGATGATGTATCGTTAATAGATAAAAATCCTTCTTGCTGAGCCATACCAACCATAAAAGCGGTAATAGTTTTAGCTGCCGAAGCCCATTGCCAAAGAGAATTTTGTGTATGTGTTCCAAAATATTTTTCCAAAACAATTTTACCATCTTTTAATAAAATAAATGCTTTGGTATTGTTGGTATCTAAAAAAGCATATAAACTATCAATTTTATCGCTACAATATCCTAAACTTTGTGGTGATAATGTTTCCCAATTGTTGCCAGATGTTGGCGGAAAATAAAGCGATTGTGCGTTTAAATTAAATACTAAAATTGTAGTGATAAGTGAAAGTAGAAATTTATGCATGATAATTATTTAAATTGTTCAATATTAATAGTTTGATTACAACAAAATATTTCGGATTGATGATTGTTGGAAGCTATAATTACTAAACGATTTTGTAAATGTACTTGCAATAAATTTTGGTACCACAATACCCCATTTTCGTCTAAATTACTACAAGGCTCATCTAAAAATAAAATATCACTTTTTGCTAAAATAGCTAAGGCCAATTTTACTCTTTGCAACATACCCGACGAATAATTTTTAAGTGGTTTGTTTACATGTTCGGTTAAGTAACAAATATGTGCAAACTCATTTACATTTTTACAATTTAAAGACTTATTTGCGGTATAAAAATCAAACAATTCTATTAACGTTAAATTGGTATAAACATCCACATACGGTGCACACCAACTTATTTTAGAATATAAATGAGATGATGGAATATTTTGTTGATAAATACTGTAAGAAATTTGTCCTTTTGAAGGGGTAGAATAAGCCGATAAAAGTTTTAAAAATGTAGATTTTCCCGAACCATTTCCTCCGGCGATATGATAAACAAATTCGTTAGAAAAATGAAGGGAAACAGATTTAAAAATCCATTCCCCTTCAAATTGTTTTCCTACATTATTTAATTCGATTGCTACATTCACTTAGCTAATTTTTTAGCAATTACGATTTTGGTTTCTTTTTAATAATTCCTCTGGTGCTTTTACGAATAAATCCAAGAATTTCTTGTTTCTCCGGACAATCCTGAATATTTTCTTCGATGTATTGAATAGCTTGAGAAGTGTTGCGTTTACTCATAAAAATAATTCGATACATTTCCTCAATTAAAGCAATACTCTCTGGCGAAAAATTTCTTCTGCCTAAACCAATTTTATTAACCCCTCCATAAGCAACTGGATATCTTCCTGTTGTTACATAAGGTGGAACATCTTGTATTACAATTCCGCCACCAGAAACCATTACATGTTTACCTACTAAGGAAAATTGATGTACCATAACTCCACCACCTAAAATCGCATAATCCTCCACAATTACATGTCCGCCTAAAGTAGCATTATTAGCTAAAATACAATTGTTTCCAACAATACAATCGTGTGCAATATGAACATAAGCCATCAATAAAACATTGTTGCCCACTACAGTTTTTAATCTATCAACCGTTCCTCTGTTTACAGTAACACATTCTCTAATTGTTGTATTATCTCCAATTTCAACCGTAGTATATTCGCCTGCAAACTTTAAATCTTGCGGAATACCTCCAATAACAGCTCCTGGAAAAACTTTACAGTTTTTACCAATTCGAGAACCCGACATAATTACTGCGTTAGGACCAATCCAAGTACCTTCGCCAATAATTACGTCATCTTGAATGGTTGCAAAAGCTTCTACCTGAACACTAGGGTGCAATTGCGCACCCGGATGAATATTTGCTAAAACCTGCGTCATTTACTTAACTTTTTCAATTTTTGCCATCATTTCTGCCTCTGCAACCAACTCGTTATTTACATAAGTTTTGCCCAACATATGTGCAATACCTCTGCGATACGGCGATGCAAAAGTTAACTCAAAAACCAAAGTATCACCTGGCACTACCATTTTTCTAAATTTCACGTTTTCCATTTTCATGAAATAAGTTAAATGTTTTTCGGGTTCTTCTAAGTTTGATAAAACCAAAACTCCACCAACTTGCGCCATTGCTTCTACTTGTAAAACACCAGGAAAAATAGGTTGATCTGGAAAATGTCCTCTAAATAAATCTTCGTTTACCGATACATTTTTTACCCCTACAACACGCTCAGGTGACAATTCGATAATTCTATCTACAAACAAAAAAGGAGGGCGATGGGGTAATAATTTTTTAATTCCTTCCACATCCAAAACCGTTTTGGTAACGTCGAAATTTTTTTGATTTTCCATTTTAATTTGATATGCTTTTATTAATTTACCAAGTTCCACATTGGCCTTATGCCCTGGTCGTTTGGCTATAACTTTTCCTTTAATACTTTTTCCCACTAAAGTTAAATCTCCTACAATGTCTAATAATTTATGACGTGCAGGTTCATTAGGAAACTTTAATTCTATATTATTTAAAATTCCTTCGGATTTTACTTCCAAATCTGGCTTATTAAACAATTTAGATAACTTACTTAAAGTTTCGGTATTCACTTTATTTTCAACTACTACAATTGCATTATCCACATCACCGCCTTTAATTAAGTTTAAAGATAAAAGCTGTTCCAATTCGTGTAAAAAACAAAAAGTTCTGCACGATGCAATTTCGGTTTCAAAATTAGCTAAATTATCTAATTCGGCAACTTGTTTGCCTAAAACTTTTGAATTAAAATCAATTGTAGACGAAATACAAAATCCATCGTAGGGAACGATAGATAATTCAACACCATTTGCTTCATCAATATATGTTATAGGTTCCTTAATAACTAAATATTCTTTAGCAACATTTAAATTTTTTATCCCAACTTTATTAAATTCTAACAAAAAAGGTAAAGCAGAGCCGTCTAAAATTGGCACTTCTGGCCCATCAATTTCTATCAAACAATTATCAATTCCTTTAGCAGTTAATGCTGCTAAAAGGTGCTCTATTGTAGTAACTGTAGCGCCATTTAAATTTAATGTTGTACTGCGCTTAACTTCCGAAACCAAACGAACATCGGCAGGAATTATTGGTTTATCGGGTAAATCAACCCTACAAAATTTTATTCCAGTATTGGCATCCGATGGATGTATAGATAATTTAACTTTAGCACCAGTATGTAAACCTACTCCCGATAAAAAAACACTTGAGGCAACAGTTTTTTGTGTATCTTTCATATTCATTTTTCGATAAATAAATCCAATTTACTTTGGTTTATTTATCTCTTTCTCTAAATTTTTTACCCTTTTAGCAATATCAGGCAAATTTCTAAAAACTACATAACTCTTTTTAAAATCGTTTAATCCAAATGCTGGTGCGCCTAATAATATTTCCTCGTTAGATTCTACACTACTTAAAATACCTGCTTTTGCTCCAATTTTAACTCCATCCGCTATAATTAAATGTCCGGCTATACCCACTTGTCCGCCAATCATACAATTTTTTCCAATTTTTGTAGATCCTGCAATTCCAGTTTGTGCAGCAATTACCGTATTTTCGCCAATTTCCACATTGTGCGCAACTTGTATTTGATTATCTAATTTTACTCCTTTACGAATAATAGTAGATCCCATTGTTGCCCTATCAATGGTAGAATTTGCACCAATTTCTACAAAATCCTCAATAATTACATTTCCAATTTGTGGAACTTTAAGATAATTACCCGATTGTGGTGCAAAACCAAAACCATCCGATCCAATTACAACTCCTGCATGTATAGTGCAATGGTTTCCAATTTTACTATCTGCATATATGTTTACATTTGAATAAATGGTTGTATTATCGCCTATCTCTACGTTATCACCTACATTTACAAAGCTATGAATAAGAACGTTTTTGCCTATTTTTACATTTTTGCCTAGCTTCACAAACGCATCAATATACACTGGGTTGCCTATGGTGCAATTATTTTCTTGAATTAATGTTGAAGATATTCCTGTTTTAGTGGATTTTTGTTGCTCATAAGCTTGCATTAATATTGCAAAACTTGCATAAGGATCGTCCACTTTTATTAAAGTACATGAAATTTCTTTTTCTGGAACAAAAGATTTTGAAACTAAAACGATAGAACTTTTACATGAATAAATGTGTGCAATATATTTAGGATTGGCTAAAAAGGATAATGCTCCTTCCCTACCCTCCTCTATTTTAGCAAAGGTATTTACAGTAGCATTTGGATTTCCAACTACTTCGCCATTTAAAATTTCAGCAATATACGCCGCTGTAAACTCCATCACACTTAAATTAATAATTAGTTAACAAAGATAGAATTAAAATATTAGTTCCTAAAAGTAAATTAAAGGTTTTACTAACAAAAGATGTTTAGCAAAAGGTTAAAACACTTATAAAATTGTATTTTAAACCTAAATTCGTAATGAAATAATACAAAGTAAGTATTCACCTCTGAGCAACCTTTACGGACTTTGCTCAAAATTTTAAAAAAACTTTACAAAGTTTTATTTTTTTAAAATTTCCAAAACATCTTTGTACAATTCATTCACCCAAAGTGCATACATTTTTTCGGATGGATGTAAATTATCAGTAGCTACCAATTCGGGTTCTTCCAATCCTCTTCGGGAAATCGGTGTGATATTGTAGTATTTAATTTTATATTTTGCACAAATTTGTTTTTTATAAGTATTGTACCAATCAATTTCATCAGATGTTTTATCAGGATAATTTTGTCCGAATGGCGTGTACCAATAATCTGGAATGGATAAGGCAATTACATTCTCACTTTTATTTCCTGCATAAACAATGGCTTGCTCGATAATTTCAATCAATTGTGTTTTATACACAGATGTATCAATTTTTCTAAACTGATTGTTTACACCTATTAATACACTTACCAAATTGTAATTACTATCTAAACTCGAACGATAAATATTTTGCAACAAATCATCGGTGCTCCATCCTGTTGTGGCTATAATTTTTAATTCATCCAATTCTAATCCGTTATCAATCAATTTATTAACTAACTGATTAGGATAATTATCGTTAATTGAAACTCCCTGACCAATGGTGTACGAATCCCCCAAAGCCAAATATTTTATTTTAGGTTTTACAACCGTATTGCTATCATTGTTGTTTGTTAAAGAATTTGTTGTGTTAATGTTATCCAACTTTTCTTTACTACAAGAAAGCACCAATAAAAAAACAAAATAAATGTATAAAAATTTAAACATACATAAGGGTTTGTAACTTAAAGATACTTAAATTGATTTAACCACAAACTCTAAAAAATTTATGTATAACATAAATTAAACTATTATAATTAATTTTAAACAAACTGATTCTTTAATCTAGAATGATAATAAATTCCTATTTTGATTTTAGCTTAATCCTTAGTAAGTTTTAATATTTAATTATTCGATTGTGAAACCTGTATCTTCGAATAGGTTATTTCCGTCGGCGGCAGCGGTGGCAAGTTGGTCGCAGCGTTCATTTAATGGGTGGCCGTTGTGGCCTTTTACCCATATCATTTTAATTTTGTGGATTTTGCTTACTTCTAAAAATTTACGCCATAAATCAGGGTTTTTTTTGTCTTTAAACCCTTTTTTAACCCAACCGTCCACCCATCTCTTTTCTATGCTGTCAACCACGTATTTAGAGTCGGAGTAAATCTCTACTTCACAACTTTCTTTTAGCAATGCCAAAGCATCTATTACCGCTAACAATTCCATGCGGTTATTCGTGGTATTTTTAAAACCTTTGCTAATTTCTTTTTGATGATTACCATAAATTAAAACAGCTCCATACCCACCCCTACCTGGATTTCCGCGCGATGCACCATCGGTATATATGCTAACTTTTTTTGTCATGGCAAATTATATTCATAAAAAAACCCCGATTACATCGAGGTTTTTAAAAAATTTGGTTGTCCCCTTTCAGCCTACGGCAGCTTTCCCCCAGGAAAGCAGTTAAAAAGGTATTAAATCGCCAAATGCGACATGTCTTTACTTTCTAGTAAAGATTCGCCCATTAAGAATTCATCTACTGAGCGTGCACACTCTCTACCCTCGGAAATAGCCCAAACCACCAACGACTGACCTCTACGCATATCTCCAGCAGCAAAAACTTTATCAACGTTAGTTTTGTAATCCTTTTCGTTTGCTTTAACATTGGTACGAGGATCTAACTCTACACCAAACTGCTCCAACAAACCACCTTTATCCGGACCAGTAAAACCTACTGCTAATAAAGCTAAATCACAAGGCATTTCTTTTTCGGTACCTGGAACTTCCTTAAACACCATTCTTCCACCCTCATCTATCCACTCCAATTCAGCAACTTTAATTGCTTTAAGTTCGCCATTATCATTACCGATAAACTCCTTTGTTAAAATACTAAACTTACGTTCGCAACCTTCCTCATGCGATGAAGATGTACGTAAAACCAAAGGCCATTCTGGCCAAGGATTTTTGTAATCTCTACTCATAGGTGGTTTTAAATTAATCTCGAACTGCGTAACAGATTTTGCTCCATGACGATTTGATGTACCCACACAATCCGAACCTGTATCACCACCGCCAATTACAATCACATTTTTATCTGTAGCAAACACTTCTTCTACATTTTTACCTTTGTGATTTTCGTGTTTTAATTCCGAAACTCGAGCATTATTTTGAGATAAAAAGTCCATTGCAAAATAAATTCCTTTTAAATCTCTGCCCGGTATAGTAACATCTCTTGGAGTTGTTGCACCTCCTGATAAAACCACAGCATCAAAATCTTTTAAAATTTCATTCGCTTGAATATCGTTACCAACCTCAACACCACATTTAAATGTAATACCATCACGCTCCATTAATTCTACTCTACGCTCCACAACCCATTTTTCTAATTTAAAATCTGGAATACCAAAGCGTAATAAACCTCCAGGTTTTTGAGCACGTTCAAATACAACTACACTGTGCCCAGCTTTATTTAATTGCTCTGCAGCAGCTAAACCCGCAGGACCACTACCAATTACTGCAACTTTTTTACCAGTGCGTTTGATATTTGATTTTGGTTGAACCCATCCATTTTTAAAAGCTTCCTCAATAATCGATTTTTCTATATGTTCGATTGCTACTGGCGGTTTATTGATTCCCAAAACACATGAACCCTCACAAGGAGCCGGACAAATTCGACCGGTGAACTCAGGGAAGTTGTTTGTTGTAGATAAAATATCAAAAGCCTCTTTCCAATCGCCACGATATACCGCATCGTTAAACTCTGGGATTACATTCCCCAGCGGACAACCACTGTGGCAAAAAGGAATACCGCAATCCATACATCTAGCAGCTTGATTACGTGTTTTTTCTTCCGAAAAAGGAACATAAAACTCTTTATAATCTTTTATTCTTTCATCAGCTGGTTTATATTTCGGTAATTCTCTTTCAAATTTTAAAAAACCGTCTTTCTGACCCATATCTTTTATATCTTTTTAAAGTATCAAAAAATTAAGCTAATTGTGCTTGTTGTTTTTGTTTTGCTTGTTCCAAAACACGTTTGTAATCTCTTGGCATAACTTTTACAAAAAACTGTTTTTCTTTATCCCAAGATTCGATAATTTTTTTAGCTACTCTGGAAGAAGTTCTTTCTAAATGCTCGTTAACCAATTGGCGTACAAAAGTAAAATCCTCTTGTTGTAATTCCTCTAAATCACTTAACTCATTATTGAAATTATCTCCAAAATTATTGTAACGATTGTAAACGTAAGCAATACCACCACTCATACCAGCACCAAAGTTTCTACCCGTTTCACCCAAAATCACCACTCTACCTCCTGTCATGTACTCACAACCATGGTCCCCAATGCCCTCAACAACCGCAGTAACACCCGAGTTACGAACTGCAAAACGCTCGCCTGCTAAACCGTTGATAAATGCTTTACCAGATGTTGCACCATAAAATGCAACGTTACCAATAATCATATTTTCCTCTGGAGCAAAGTTTGATTTTTTACTAGGATAAACAACTAATTCGGCGCCAGATAATCCTTTACCAAAATAATCGTTTGCTTCACCTTCCAATTCAAATAAAACACCTTTAGTAGTAAATACTCCAAACGACTGTCCGGCAGAACCTGTTAATTTAACATGAATTGTTCCTTCAGGTAAGCCTTTACCTCCATGAACTTTACAAATTTCGTTGGATAACATAGCACCCAATGAACGATCTGTATTGATGATTTTAAACTCACCTTTTACTGGCGTACCATTTTGAATAGCTGGTTGAGCTAACTCAATAATTTTACGATCCAATACATCATTTATTACGTGATCTTGCTCTTTAAATTTGAATAAGCCTACAGATTGTGGAACTTGTGGTTTGTATAAAATCGGACTTAAATCTAAGTTTTTCAACTTCCAGTGATTTAAGTTTTCATCCACTTCCAACATATCCGATCTACCCACCATTTCATTAATTGTACGGAAACCTAATTCTGCCATGATTTCTCGTAAATCCTCTGCTAAGAAACGGAAGAAATTAACCACATGATCAGGATCACCAGAAAACAACTGACGTAATTCTGGATTTTGCGTAGCAATACCAACCGGACAAGTATTTAAATGACATTTACGCATCATAATACAACCTTCAACCACTAAAGCAGCCGTTGCAACACCCCATTCCTCTGCACCCAATAAAGTTGCAATAGCAATATCTCTACCTGTACGCAATTGTCCATCGGTTTGTACAGTAATTCTACTTCTTAAATCATTTAAAACTAACGTTTGGTGAGCTTCTGCTAAACCTAATTCCCAAGGTAAACCAGCATGGCGAATAGATGAAATAGGAGATGCTCCTGTACCACCATCATAACCCGAAATCAATACCACATCACCTTTAGCTTTTGCAACACCTGTAGCAATTGTTCCTACACCTGCCTCAGATACCAACTTAACATTGATACGTGCTGCACGATTGGCATTTTTTAAATCGAAAATCAACTGAGCTAAATCCTCGATAGAATAAATATCGTGGTGTGGAGGAGGTGAAATTAAACCTACACCTGGAGTACTATGACGTACTCTACCAATCCAATCATCCACTTTATGCCCTGGTAACTGTCCGCCTTCACCCGGCTTAGCCCCTTGAGCCATTTTAATTTGTAATTCTTCGGCATTAGTTAAATAATGTGCTGTAACACCAAATCTACCCGATGCTACTTGTTTAATTGCACTTCTTTCCCAATCGCCGTTAGCTTTTCTTTCGAAACGGATTTCATCTTCACCACCCTCACCAGAATTAGATTTACCTCCAATACGGTTCATAGCAATGGCTAATGTGGAATGCGCTTCGTGAGAAATTGAGCCAAAAGACATTGCACCTGTAGCAAATCTTTTAAAAATATTTTCGGCACTTTCTACCTCGCTTAACGGAATAGAATTACCTTTTTTAAATTTAAACAAACTACGAATAGTGATATGCCTTTTCATTTGATCGTTGATTGCGTTGGCATATGTTTTATATAATTCATAATCGTTTAACTTTGTACTTTTTTGTAAAGCATGAATCGTTACAGGATTAAACAAATGCACTTCACCTTTACGTTTCCATTGGTAAAAACCACCTACAGATAAATGGCGCTCCTCTGGATTATCCGAAAATGCTCGTTTATGTTTAATTAAAGCTTCTTTTGATAAATCATCAAATGATAAACCTTTGATGCGGCTAACTGTACCTGTAAAACATTTTTCGATAACATTCACATCTAAACCAATTGCCTCAAACATTTGTGCACCATGGTATGATTGAATAGTAGAAATACCCATTTTAGAGAATACTTTTAACAAACCTGCATCGATAGATTTTTGGTAGTTTTTAAGTAAATCTTTAATGTTTACAATGCCATCCGCAATTTCTTCTTTATGCATTTCGCGAATAGTATCACCAGCTAAATATGCATTTACAGCATTGGCACCAAAACCAATTAATGTTGCAAAATGGTGTACCTCAATAACATCACCAGCTTCTACTACAATACTTGTTTTTGCACGTAATCCTTTTTTGCATAAAGCACTGTGTACAGCACCTACAGCTAATAAAGATGGTATTGGAGCTGTTAAATTATCCACTTTTTTATTAGAGATAATTAAAATATTACAACCCATTAAAGTTGCACGCTCTGCATTAGCTGATATTTCTTCAATTGCTCTTTCTAATGTTCCCGGACGACCGTTAGCAGTGAAAGTAGCGTTGATTACATAAGATTTAAACGAATCGTCGTTTAAGCTTTTAATTTTATCCAACTGACCATTGCTAATAACTGGAGAATCCAAATGAATTTGTCGGCAGTGCTCCGGTGTTTCAGATAAAATATTTTTTTGTGGACCTAAATTCGTGTACAAAGACATGATTACTTTTTCACGAATAGGATCGATTGGTGGGTTAGAAACCTGCGCAAATAATTGTTTAAAATAGTTGCTTAAGTGTTGAGCTTGAGTTGATAAAACCGCAATTGGTGTATCTGCACCCATAGAGCCCACAGCCTCATAACCATCTTTTGCCATTGGCGCTAGTACTTCTTCAACATCTTCTTTACTAAAACCAAAAGCAATTTGGTGTTGTAATAACTCTGTACCTTTATATGGCGCTTTAGATTTTTCGCGCGGTCGAGCTAAATCTTTTAAAGTTAATTTATTTTCTTTTAACCATCTACCGTATGGTTTTTTAGAACAAATTTCGTCCTTTAATTCATCATCCGAAACAATTCTACCTTGTTTTAAATCGGCAATAAATAATTTTCCAGGTTGTAATCTACCTTTTTTAATAACCTTAGTTTCATCTACAACTAAAGCACCTGCCTCGGAAGCCATAATTACTGTATCATCATTTAAAACACAGTATCTTGATGGACGTAAACCGTTTCTATCTAAAGTTGCGCCTACAACTTCACCATCTGTAAAAGATATAGAAGCCGGACCATCCCATGGTTCCATAATTGAGCTGTAGTATTCGTAAAACGCACGTTTTTCTTCACGCATTTTAGGATTTTTTTGCCAAGCTTCAGGAATCAACATCATCATTACATGTGCCAACGGACGACCACCTAAAGCCAACAATTCTACTACGTTATCCAAGTTAGAAGAATCCGAACGACGGATATCGCAAATTGGCATCATCCAATCAATTTCTTCTAAAGTAAAGTTAGTAGATTCTAACAACACCTGGCGACTCTTCATCCAGTTAACATTACCCTTAATGGTATTAATTTCACCATTGTGTGCAATGTAACGGAAAGGTTGAGCCAAACGCCATTTAGGAAAAGTATTGGTAGAAAAACGAGAGTGAACAACTGCTAAAGCAGATTCCATTTCGTCGTTTTGTAAATCTAAGTAATAAGCAGGAACCTGATCGGTACGTAACATACCTTTATAAACAATCACTTTATACGAACAGCTAGCAATATAAAAATTTTCATCTGCACCAGCTATCTCATTTTTAATTGTACGTATAGCATACTTACGTAATACTACTAATCTTCTTTCTAAATCTTCTTTATTATCGCTTAATAAATACTTTAAAAATACCTGCTGAACATCTGGTTCTGTAGCTAAAGAGGATTTCCCTAACATAGAATTATCTGTGGGAACTTTTCGATAAGCAATTAATTCGAAACCTAATTTTTTAATATATTCCTCAAATCTATCTTTTACAATAGCACGTAAATTTTCGTCCTTAGGGAAAAACGTCATTGCTACCCCATATTGTCCAAACTCAGGTAAATCAACATTTTGTTTTTTTAACTCTGATTGAAAAAAATCATGAGGAACTTGTAATAAAATACCAGCACCATCACCACTTTCGGGCTCACATCCACAACCACCTCTGTGCTCCATGTTGATTAACATAGATAGCGCATCGCGAACAATTTTATTAGATTTTTTGTTTTTTAAATTGGCTACAAACCCAATACCACATGAGTCTCGCTCAAAACTTGGGTCGTACAATCCTTGATTAACCGACATATATCTTTTGCTTTAATTAACAACTTCCCCAAGAAAAGGGAGTACAAAAGTACGTAAAAAATAACAAAATAGAAAGTTATCCACATTAAATAAATTCATTTGATTATTTAATTTGTAATTATTATTTTCCAACACCCCCAATGTTATGTTAATTTTTAATGGAAATGATATAAAAAGTTAACATACCCCCCCTCAAAAAAGTTATGTAGAATATAATTTATAAATATCAATTTGTGATTTTGTTTAAAGTATTAACAATATGAATATATTAAAAGGTAAAGTAAACTATTTAAATTTCTGTTTCTTTTTATTCGTCATTTCTAAATAAGCATTTCCTTGTACTGTTTTGCCATTTATCGAGCCATTTACTATACACATTCCTTCCCAATATGATAATTTTTGAAAACCTTGAGATATTGTTAATTCTTGATTAGGAAATAAGGTTTGCAACTGTAGTTTAGCATTTAAATTATCTATTTGTATATCCCAAATCATGGGATAGATTTTTTTTGTGCGTGGACTTTTCCAGTATTCATTTGGTACCATTTGAATATACTCATGAGGAATTGTATAAACCTTTAGTAAACTATCCTTGAATGTTCCACCATATACTGTAGTATTATTTTTAGGGTTATGTACTTGATACAACATTAAATCGCTTCCATCATTAAAATGAACAGATAACCAATCCCATGAAATTTTCATCGGACTAACCGAACCGCAATTCCATTGTCTATCATACCAAAGCATACCTTTAACTGGTATAGTATCGTTTTTAATGATTATTTCACCTTTTGTTGATAATCTTGAGAAAGAATAATATCCAGCATCGGCCAAATTTCCATAATATACATATCCGCTATCGTTATGTAAAATTGGTGTTTGTGTGGATTGAGTTGTTAAATTAAAACTTACTGGATGCTTTTTCATTTGAGCATTTAATTGATAATTGCCCAAAGAGCCTTGTAAAATATAATTGCCCAATTTAAAATTTAAAGGTAAAGTATCGTTTAAAATATCTTTAGTTAATTGGATAGAATAATCGTAGTAAAAAACACTATCTTTTGGCAAACTTACAGCAGCATTAACCATAACGCGAGATAATTTATCATAAGTATAAAAATGAAAAAACACATATTCTACACCATATAAATTACCTCTATTATCCTCTAAAAAGCCTGTTAAATACCACCATTCCAAAGAATTTTTAGGGTGTTTTATTTCCTCAAATGGTAAATTAGCAGCTTTTTTGGGCACATCAAATTTGGTAACAAATGGTTTACTGCAAGATGCTAATAATAAAATAACCCATAAAATTCGCATGATTTATACTTTTAGAATTACAAAAATACTGCATTGCTAAAGGCATAAAT
>JBEEPA010000105.1:0-3825 GCA_041191385.1 Bacteroidota bacterium
CCGAGCCAACTATAGTAATTAATATTATATAAATTAACCACTTTTTATTAAGAAGAATAGTTTTTTTAAACAATGATTGCATAAAATGGAAAAAGTTAAATGTAAAGTGCTAATGTAACTATTAAAAATTAAAGCGAAAATTTTGTTCGAATAAATAAAAGTTAATTTACTCTATAATATATACATCTTCGTTAGTTTTTTTCATTAAAAATTTTTCACGGGCATATTTTTCTAAAAATTCTAGATCATCTAATGAATTTAAAAACTTAGTATTTTCGTACGTTTGATATTTTAAAAGATACAATTCCTTTAGTAAAGCTTTTTTTTCGGATCTAATTCTGTACTGAAAAAACAAATTGTATTCATCGAAAAATGTAAGCCAAATCAATAAAAATAAGGCAGATAATACAAATCTATTTTTGATATGTTTTTTTATAAATGCAATTTTTTCCATCAGTAGCTAAATTACAAAATTACCTTTTTTTAAAACAAATTTTATTTAACGAATTATAAACAAAAAAAAGCTCAAAACCTTAAAAATACACTTTAAGGTTTTGAGCTCGCTTTGTGTTTTTTTTAATTTTTTATTTATTATTCTTAATTATATCCTCAAAGTACTTTGTATATTGTTCATTGTTGCTGTTTTTAGCTTCCTCAAGTCCAACGGTTGCTGTTTTTACAGCATCTTTCTTTTTGCCTAATTTTTCTTCAATTTGAGCTTGTTTTCTTAGTATCCAAAAAAAGTTTTTCCCATGTAATTCGGTAGATTTTTTTACCCAAACTAAAGCTTGATTTAAATCTATGTTGTTTTCGAAATAATAATCAGCAGCAGCATAATATTCGTTTGCAGTAACATTACTAGATTGCATTGTTTTTTTTATGTTTTCCATTACAATTTCATGTGTTGGAAGTTGAATAGGTAAAGAAATCAGTTGATTTTCCCAGCTTAAGTTTAAATTAAACGATTTTGAAGTAATATTTTCGATTGAAATTAAAAAAGTTTCTTGTTTTTGACTTATTTTGGTTACAGGAACTTTAAATTCTCCAGCTACTTTTGATTCGTCGAAATCTTTAGGAACTCCACTAAAATCAGTGTCTTTATAAAAATAAACTATCCATTGATTATTTGATGGACGAGATAAAATGCTATATTTTCCTGAAGGAATTTTAGTGTTAAATATTGTGAAATCTGTATTGATTTCTACTGTTGAACAGCTATTTGCACCGGTTCTCCATAATTGATTGTATGGCACAACATCGCCAAAAATATCTCTTTGATTTACACTTGGGCGAGAATAGGAAATTTTTATTTCACTAACACCTACATTTTGCGTTAATGTACTTAACGGACTAGCTTTTGGAGTTTTTAACTGGGCAAATGAACATAAATTTGCCATAATCATTGTTGTGGTTAAAATTTTTTTAAACATTTTTTTTATAGTTTTAGATTATATTTTTTTTGAAATCCTATTTCCTGAAATTTGTTTTTGTAATGAACATTTAAAAGTGCCAGATTTGAAATTACGTAACTTTTGATGTTTGGTAGTTCTCCCTTGCACTCGGGATCGCCATTTTTTCCAATTTTTTAAAGTCATTTGTTGTTTCATTAGTAAAATAACTTCTTTTTCGGAAATATTAAATTGAAATTCGATGGCTTCAAAGGGAGTTCTGTCTTCCCAAGCCATTTCAATTATTCGGTCAATTTCTTCATTATTTAAATCTCGCATGAATTTAAAATTTGGCTAAATTTAAACAACATAATTGGGTATTTTTTTTAATTAAGATATTTTATCACAAAATTAATCAATCACATCATCTTTTTGTAATCTCCAGTGAATTAAACCATTAGATAAGCTGTTTAAAGAAAGTGTAACGTGTCTTACTACTGCTGTAATATTAGCGGTGTTTACATCGCACGCTTCTGTTTTTAATTGTTCGTAAAAGTAAGCTATGATTTCTTTAAATTTTTTGTTGTTTTGCTCGGTCCATTTTGGAATAGTTAGATTTTTTGGATTTGATTCAAAATTTGAGGCGTACAAATGTATTCTACCAAAGTTTTCTGCAACTAAAACTTGAGTTTGTTTTAAGATTTCTTTTGGTAATTCTTGTTCGCAATCAATTATTTCTTGTATATTATGTAAAACATCTTTAATGTATTTTGCACTGTATATCATGGTTCTTAATGCAAGCATTAATGAAGTTATTCGTTTTGTGTCGTTGGCCGACATTTTTTTCTGCATTACTTGTATGTGAAAACGTGTAAGTTCTTCTTCTAGATTTTTTAAATCGTTATACATTTTTAAGCGATTAGTTGGCTCGGCAATAATTTTTTTCCAAAATACTTGGTGTTTATTTTTATCCGTTTTGTTTAATCTTACGCTTGAGATTATAAAGTTTTGTAGTTTGTCAAAAACGTGTTCAATTTCTTTTTCCAATGCTTCAACGGCTACTTCCGGAACTTCATTCGTTAGTTTTTTAATAAATAAAGTATGTGATAAGTTATCTGAATTATTAAATTTTGTTGCTATAAAATTACTTATTGGAGTTAGGAATGGATAAAAAAGTATTATACTTATTAAATTTATACAAGTATTTAATATTACCAATTCTATTAATTCATTATTTGATGGAAACCATTTACTAAACCAAAAAATGATAGGGTGTATAAATATAAAAAGTAATAAACCTGAGCTGAGTTTAAAAAATAAATTTACTACGGCTAGGCGTTTTTTATCAGCTTGGTCACCAATCGCTCCCAAAAGTACAGTAATACTCGTCCCTGTGTTAGCTCCAATAACTATTGATGTTGCTTCATGGATGTTTATTATTTTGGCGCTAAGTGCACTTAAAACAATTACAGTTGTAGCTGTACTAGATTGAATTAATGCGGTGACAATAATACCTATAAGCAGAAATATACTTAAGCCATAGGTTTTAAATGTTGATAAATCTATTGATTGGGCAATGCTTTCTATTGAAATTTTCATAAAGTCCAATCCAATAAAAAGCAAAGCAAATCCCAGTCCGAATAATCCTATATTGTGAAGGATTGGTCTGGATTTAAAAAACAAAAATAAAAACGAGCCAAATCCTAAAAAGGGTAGTGCAAGCTCGGTAATACTAAATTTAAAACCAAATATTGCTACAAACCAAGCTGTAAAAGTTGTACCTAAATTTGCACCTAAAATAACACCTATTGCACTACGTAAAGCTATAATTTTTGCACCAACAAATGCCAATAGCATCAATGAAACTAATGAACTACTTTGGAGTATTGCAGTTATAGTTGTACCAATAGCAATACCTTTCCAATCTTTGTTAGTGTATTTTTGAAGTAAATTTTTAAATGATTTTCCAGCTAAATTTTTTAAAGAAAGTTCCAATTGAAACATTCCCCACAAAAAAACTCCGATACCAGCGAAAAACTGCCAAAAATCAAAGTCTGGATGCATAGGTATCTTAAAAATTGCGATTTTTTAAAAGGAATCTTATAAAGAAAGATTTTTAAATGTACAGAAAAACTAGCCCCGAGGTGGAGCTGCGTTTTTATGTGAGTTAAAATAACTTATCTACCTCCGTAAGCAGGGCAAGTTTCGTGCGTTGGTTTACATGATGATAAAGCTGATGAACTTGCAGCTAAAACCAAAACAATAACAATAATTTTTGCTAATTTCTTAATCATGATATAAGTATAAAAGTAAGAAATTCAAATATAGTTAATGAAGTTTGTATGTCAAAAAAATGTTTTTTGTAGTTATCAACAATTTGTTCTTAATTGTTTGTAACTGCTGTAAATTAGTGTTTTATACTTAGTTGAAAAAAATC
>JBEEPA010000106.1:0-4039 GCA_041191385.1 Bacteroidota bacterium
TTTTGCTATTTAAAAAAGCAAAATGGATAAATTATTAGAGAAATCTGTTCGAAAAGTAAGTGGCGTATCCTTGGATTTTAAGCGTTATTTATATTATTCAATTAATAAATCCAATAGATTAATAGCCATTAAAGGCGCTAGAGGAACTGGGAAAACTACTCTTTTGTTGCAGCTTGGTAAAGATTATAATTTGGATGAGGTGCTTTATGTTGCTTTAGATGATTTATTTTTTTCGGACAATACAGTTTATGGATTAGCAGAAAAATTCACCAAAAAAGGTGGTAAAATTCTTTTATTAGATGAGGTGCATAAGTACCCAAATTGGTCGCGTGAATTAAAACTAATTTATGATGATTTTACCCATTTAAAAGTAATTTTCACTTCTTCATCTATTTTGGATATTTATAAAGGAGAATCTGATTTAAGTAGAAGAGCTGTTGCTTATTATTTAGCAGAACTATCTTTTAGAGAGTATTTATTGTTGTTTGAAAAAATTGAATTGCCTGTATTGAGCTTGGAAGAAATTTTAAAAAATCATTCTTCAATTAGTTTAGGATTAGTAAATCAATTTAAACCTTTTAAATATTTTTCGGATTATTTAAAAATCGGAAATTATCCTTATTTCGAAAATAATGTGGAAGAGTATTATCAAAAACTAAAAAACACTGTTCAGCTTATTTTAGAAATAGATTTACAGGTATCGGAAAATTTAGAATATCAAACTTTAGCTAAATTAAAACGATTGTTATTTGTAATAGCATCAAATGTGCCTTTTACGCCAAATATTCAAAAAATTAGTGATTCGATAGAGTTAAATAGGAATGCATTAATACGTGCTTTGCAGTTGTTAGATAAAGCGGAATTGATACGAATGATTTATAAACAAACACGAAGCATTAGTGTTTTAAATAAGCCGGATAAAATTTGGATGCACAATACTAATTTAATGTTTGCTATTGGCGGCGAAAATGTAGAAATTGGTACAATTAGAGAATCGTTTTTTATTCAGAATTTATCCATTAACCATTTGCTTACCTTGCCTGAAAAAGGGGATTTTTTGGTGGATAACACTTATTTATTTGAAATCGGAGGAAAAAATAAAACAAAAAAACAAATTGCAAACTTGGAAAATGCTTATGTTGTAAATGATGAAATCGAATATGGGTTTAACAACAATATCCCCTTATGGCTATTTGGTTTTTTATATTGATGCCAATTTTAACTCAAGCCTTATAATTTCAGTTCGATTTAAATAGCGTGCTCAGAACAACTGAAAATACTCAGATTCCAAATAATTTGCTAAATTCTAAGGAATAATTTTTTTTTTTTTTTCAAGTTTTAACCTTATCTCAAATCTAAAAGATTTTGCAGTTTTTTGTTATTTCTTTTACAAAATCTCCAATAAAGTATTTACAAAATTATCAATTTCGGATTTTTGAGTGTATCGGCTAAAGGAAATACGGATGCTGGGGTTTTGTGGTTTGTGGAAAATTTCGTTGATAACGTAACTTCCCTGTAAACTTCCAGATGAGCAAGCGCTGCCTCCTGATACGTATATGTTTTTTAAATCTAACTGAAACAACAATGTGTTTAATTGTTTATTGCTAGGTAGTTGTATGTTTAAAATAGAGTTGGAACTAATTTGTAAGGGCGATTGAATTTTTATTTGGGGGATTTTATTTTGAAGTTGCTCCAAACAATATTTTTTAATTTCGGCAATATGATTTTCGTTGTTTTCCAAATTTTCGTAAGCCAATTCTATGGCTTTAGTTAGTCCTATGATGCCTGCAATAAATTCGGTTCCTGGATTGATGCTTCTTTCTTGGTTTCCTCCAAAAAACAAAGGTTTTAAGGTAGAATTTTGATTGATGTACAAAAAACCAACACCCTTGGGTCCATGAATTTTATGTGCACTACAGGTTATAAAATCTATACCAGCAGTACTTAAATCATAGGTTTTATGTCCGATAGATTGAACCGTATCGCTATGAAAAAAAATATGTGTTTTATTTTTTACCCATTCTCCAATGGTAAAAATATCATTCACAATACCTAGTTCATTATTAATATGCATGATACTAATTAAAGTAGGAGAGGTGGAGTTTTCGATTAAAGTATGTAAATCATTCATGTCGATAGTACCATCTTCCAAATGTTTTACATAACAAATTTCGATATTACTTAATTTCTCGATACAATTTTTTACAGCAGAATGTTCGATTTTACTCGTTATAATTCTTTGAATTCCAAAGCTTTCTATCGATCCAAAAATTGCTAAGTTATCTGCAAAAGTACCACCAGAAGTAAAAATAATTTCGGCAGGTTTAGATTTAAAAATTTGCGCAATTTTTTTTCTACAATGCTCAATACTAGCTTTGGATTTTCTTCCTAAAGCATGCGTTGAGGACGGATTACCAAAATCATTTTGCATAGATAACACCATAGCCTCAATAACCTCAGGAGCCATTGGTGAAGTAGCAGCATTATCTAAGTAAATTTTAGTCATTTTATTAAGCCTTTTGAGCTGTAATTTCTAAAATATCCTCAATAATTTGTTTGGCCAAATCGTTTGCTTTTTGTTCGTTTTCACTTTCGGAGTAAATACGAATAATGGGTTCTGTATTAGATTTACGCAAATGCACCCATTCCTTTTCAAAATCAATTTTAACACCATCCACAGTATTAATATTTTCGTTTTGGTATTTTTTAGCCATGCTAGCCAAAACCAAATCTACATCAATATCTGGAGTTAATTCAATTTTATTTTTTGAAATAAAATATTGAGGGTATGAAGCACGTAAAGCACTAGCACTCAATTTTTTTTCTGCCATTAAAGATAAAAACAAAGCTATACCTATTAAAGCATCTCTACCATAATGAGTATCGGGAAAAATAATACCACCATTACCTTCACCACCAATAACAGCGTTTACCTCTTTCATTTTTTCAACCACATTTACCTCACCTACCGCAGCAGGGAAGTATTCGCCACCATGTTTTACTGTTACATCACGTAAAGCTCTAGTGCTAGACAAATTACTAACGGTATTGCCTTTTTTCTTGCTCAAAATATAATCAGCAACAGCCACCAAAGTATATTCTTCGCCAAACATAGTACCATCTTCACAAACCATTGCTAACCTATCTACATCAGGGTCCACTACAAAACCAATATCAGCACCTTCTTTTTTAATTAATTGTGCAATATCTTGAAGATGCTCTGGTAATGGCTCGGGATTATGCGGGAAATCTCCATTTGGAGTATCAAATAATGGTAAGATTTGATTAACACCTAAAGCTTTTAAAAGTTCAGGTAAAACAATCCCTCCAGTAGAATTTACTGCATCAAAAGCAACTTTAAAATTTGCTTTTTGTATAGCATCTTTATTTACCAAAGGGTGCGCAATTACTTGCTGAATATGTTTTGAAATATAAGTTTCATCTTTTGTGATTGTACCTAAATCGTCCACTTGTACAAAAGAATAACTACCTTCATCTGCTATTTTTAAAATGGTTTCACCCTCTGCTCCCGAAATAAATTCACCTTTATGATTCAATAATTTTAATGCATTCCATTGTTTTGGATTGTGTGATGCGGTTAAAATTATTCCACCTTGAGCCTTCTCCAATGGAACAGCAACTTCTACAGTTGGGGTGGTAGATAAACCAATATTTACAACATCAATTCCTAAGGCAATTAATGTTGAACTTACTATGTTTTCAACCATTTCACCACTCATTCTGGCGTCTCTACCAATCACAACTTTTACTTTACTATGGTTTTGTTTTAACCAAAAACCGTAAGCTGCAGTAAATTTAACGATATCCAACGGACTTAAACCTTCTCCAGGTTTGCCGCCAATTGTACCTCTTATACCCGAAATTGATTTTATTAAGGTCATTAACGATTCTTATTAAGTATTTAACCTCAAATTAATACATTTTTTATGGATTAAAAAAATCAAATTTCTTAAATAAAACTTAATTAACAGATTTATAAACACTTAGCGAATTCATAATATTTTAAGCAAAAAAATGT
>JBEEPA010000107.1:0-4519 GCA_041191385.1 Bacteroidota bacterium
ATCAACTATATCAAAATAACTTAAAAGTAATTCGGGTAAAAAAACTGATAAAACATCTTTTTCCAATGGATTTTTTAACCACAAAATTAAAGCTTATTCCCCATAGTTTTTAATATGACCCCAGATTATTTTAAAATAAAATAAAAACTTAAAAAATAATTAACTACAGGTACAGCATTCGGCTAGGAATCTAAAGATTCTAAGAGTTTTTATTTAACCATAAAAAAATAAAGACTAAGCAGCTGTGCGAGGATTAAAATAATATAAATCGCTTATTTCCATTATGCCATGCATTACCAAAATGTTTTTGGCTCTTTTTAATGCGCGTTCTTTTTCGATTCCCACACGGTTTATTTGCCAATTAAACTTTTGCGCAATATCCTTGTAGGACAAATTATGGATAAAATACGCAGCTAATAATTCTGCATCTTTAGTAGAAATTTTGTTTAATAAAAAACATATAGTTTCTTCACTAAAACCTACTTGCTGCTCATCTATCTCGAAACTATCTAAACAAATAACTCTTTCATCCAATTCATCTTTTTTAATTTGTTTGTTGTACGCCTTTAAATTATCATTTATAAAGTTTTTAAAACTAACATACAAATACTTTTCTAAATCAACCTCCGCAACCTCTTTGAATTTAGACCTATTAATAACTTTTAGAAAAAAATCATGTTGCAAATCTTGGTAATCATCTTTTTGTAAGCTGGAAGGAATTTTTTTAGCGATTTTGGAAATCATTTCGAATACATTTTTTTCATCCATGGCGAAGATTTTATATATGAAAACTAATTTGATGAAACAAAATTAGTAACTCACACCCTCAAAATATGATGGTGCATTGAAGCGATTTAAAATTTATTCAAAAAAAATAAGCGCTCTAGATTAAGAGACTTTATAATCGGCTTTAAAGCGTTTTAAACTTTATTATTTAGCCACCATTTTACAAAATTACTTCATAATTGTTAAACTCAATCATTTTGGCTTAAAAAATTTGCTATTTTTTTATTTTAACTATTTATTCCCTTTAAAATTGACTTTATTTTATGCAATTTTGCATGTTATGACAAACTTACCAGAGGAATTAATTACTGCTTACAAAAATACAAGATACTTTGTGCAACAACATCCCAATGAATGGGTAATTAAAATAAATGAATTTAACAGCGATTTTAATACGCATTTGGAAGCTAATAAAGTGGAGGAATGGGCATTTATTACAGCATACAATCCCTACTCGAAAGAGTTGAGCATTAACGAAAACAACGAATTACAACAAGTGCTAAAACAAAAACTGCAACACAATAATTTTAAATACTGGGAGGGTTACGGACAAGGTGAAGGCGAATGGCCAGCGGAGCCAAGTGTTTTAGTATTAAATATCAGCAAGGAATACGCAATGCAATTGGCAAAAAATTTTAAACAAAATGCTTTTGTGTACGGAAAAATAAATTGCGCTCCGGAGTTGGTTATTGCTGTTTAACACGAACTTGAAACCTTAAGTAATCTGTAAGATTAACCCAGCGATTATTTTAACACCAAGGATTTTCCTTGCAGACTTTGCGTGAAATAATAATCCATAAACGCACCACGCCGGCTTATATTTAAAAGCTAAAGCTTTTATATCTCAAAGCCAAAGGGCTTTGCTCTTTCTTAATATCAAACCTCGCCTCAAGTCGAGGAGTTATAGATGTGCTATCGCAAGTTTTTAAATTAGCGAAGCTATTTTTTTTGCCTAACATGAGTTTTTAAAATTCGAGTGCTTTCTTGTTTTACTTTGGGTTGTTTTTTATGTAGCCAAATTTTATCGCGATTGATAGGGGTTACTTCATCGAAGTTTACTATTGGTAATGGATAATCTACTCCGATTTGAAAATTTAAAAAAGCTTGTTCCATAGGTGGTATTTTCCAAGGTTCGTGGATGTATTGTGGGGGTAAATTTTGTAGCTCGGGCACCCATTTTTTTATAAATACTCCTTCGGGATCATGATCTAAACTTTGTTTAATCGGATTGTAGATTCTAATCATATTCACTCCTGTGGTGCCAGCTTGCATTTGGAATTGCGGATAATGAATTCCTGGTTCGAAATCTAAAAAAAGTTGCGCTAAATAATTTACGCCCCATCGCCAATCTTGGAACAATTGGTGACAAAAAAACGAAACCACCAAAGCGCGCATTCTGAAATTAATCCAGCCTGTTTTTTGTAAACATCGCATATTGGCATCTACCAAAGGATAACCTGTTAAACCTTGCTCCCATGCTTGTATAAATTGTTCGTTTTTTACCCAACCCAAATCCTCGTAACCTTTATTGATACACTCGGTTTCGTATCGGCATTCGGTTTCAAATTTTTGTATAAAATGATCGCGCCATTTAATTCGCATCAAAGCATTTTCGAAGGGTTTAGGAACTTTTTTAAACGAATTAACTACAGTTTGAAAAACCATACGCACACTAATATTTCCCCATGCAATATAGGGCGATAAGCGCATGCACGATAAACGACTTTGGGTTGGTTTGGAAATATGTTTACTGTAATTAAATCCTCGGGAATCGATAAAACTTTTTAAATATTGCAAAGCATATTTTTCGCCTGCTGGCTGAAAATCTTTTGGGTAAATATCTAAGTGATTTTTTAAATTTTCATCAATAGCAAAAGGATTTTCCCACTTTACCCTAGCGTTTAATTTATAGGTATTTACCACACATTCCTTTGCAATGGAAACAAACCAGTTTTTATCCCAATTTTTCCTGTTTTTTATGCCGCGTAAAATCCCATCTTTAGGAAACTCGGTAAAATTAACTTGTTGCGATTGTAATAAATTACTTACTGCAATATCTCTATCAAATGTTTCCTGAATACCACTTTCTTGATAACTCCAAACGTTTTGTAGGGCAAAATTTTGGGTGATATAAGTGAAAAAATCCAATGCATTGGCATATACAATATCTACTTTATGATTTACTGCATCCAATAATTTATTGATTTGCAAAACCGAATGATACTGAAATTGCAAATGCCTAAGCGATGTACTGGGATGATTTATAAATTGAGGCTCAAATAATAAAATAACTAGATATTTAGTATCCGATTGTTCCGCATACCAAAACGGCAAATGGTCCTGCGTGCGTAAATCGCGCTTTAGCCAAACAATATTAATTTTTTCCTTTTGCATCTAGACTATCTAAAAAGTTTTGGGCAATTTGTAAATGTGCTTGTTTTTTATCCTCTGCCATTTTATCAAAGGTTTTCACCAACATACCCAAACGTGGATTTTTCATGAAAAAATCTCGATGTACATGCATAAAGCGCCAAAAAAGGGCGTCCCATATTTTACACCAAGGCGCATTTTTATCGTAATTACTCATTTTAATTAGATAATTACTCCCGCTAATATAAGGTTTGCTCGTCATTAATCCCCCATCCGCAAACTGAGTCATCCCATACACATTAGGCACCATCACCCAATCATACGCATCAATATACATTTCCATAAACCACTGATAAACTTCATCCGGATTAAACTCGCACAACAACATAAAATTTCCTAAAATCATTAATCGCTCGATGTGATGATTGTATGCGTGTTTAAGTACTTTTTTTATGCTATCATCCACTGGTGTAATACCTGTTGTGCCGTCGTAAAAAGTTTTTGGGATCGATCTGTTAAAATTCCAGTAATTATGCTTGCGCTGAAAATTTCCTTTGCGTTGATATACCACTTTTATAAACTCACGCCAACCCATAATTTGCCTAACAAATCCTTCTAAACTATTCAGCGGAATTTGATTTTTTTGGGTATAATTGATAGCTTCTTCGAGCAAAAACCTCGGACTTAACAATCCGCAATTTAAATAAGGCGACAAAACACTGTGAAACAAAAAAGTTTGATTGCTGATAATCGCATCTTCATAATAACCAAAATCCGCAAATTTTTCCCTAAAAAACAACAACATTTGCGCTTCTGCTTGTTCATGTGTAACCGCAAAATTAAAATCGTTTGCAGTTCCTAAGTTATTGGGAAAATGAGTGCTTTGATATTTTTTAGCTTCCTCCACCCATTGATTTGGTGGGATATTGGGATTTAATGGAACCCATGTATTTTGTGGAATTTTTTTGCGATTTTCGCCATCAAAAGTCCATTTACCCCCCAAAGGCTTGCTGTTTTCATCCAATAAAACATTATATTTTTTTCGGAAAAACACATAAAAATCCGTTTGAAAATATCTCTTACCTTCATCAAAATAAGCATTAACTTCCTGCGAGTTTAAAATAAAATCTTGAGCAGAATGTGTGATTAATTGTAATTGATTTTGATGAACCGATTTTTGAATAGAACGATTGATCCATTCGTCGAAAATTTCGGAAATATGAATTTCTTGGATTCCTTTTTGAGCTAAAAAATCTATTAATTTATCAATTTTACTCAGTGGATTTTTAGCCTCGATGTATTCCACTTTAAAACCATTCGTTTCCAAATAATTTTTATAGTACTGCATACTCGCTCGATGAAA
>JBEEPA010000108.1:0-3233 GCA_041191385.1 Bacteroidota bacterium
CCAATTACTATTGGATTAAATTGGATGTCACTGGTTTACTGCGCATATTCTTTAGTAGATTATAAAAAATTACCTTCTATACTCCAAGCATTAATTGCCGCAAGTTTTATAACTTTATTCGATTATATTTTAGAGCCAGTTGCTATAAAATACAATTGGTGGCAATGGGCTAACGAAATCCCTCCTTTAAGTAATTACATAACTTGGTTTGTTTTGGTTGTAATCATGATTTTTATATTAAAATCTTTAAAAACCAATAGATTACCTAAAAAATTAGCCTTAAACTTTTTATTGGTACAAACGGTATTTTTTATCATTATGCGATGGTTGTAAAAGTTACAAAAGAAGATTTGCACTAACTATGTTGTAAATTTTTTACATCTAAAATCTTTCATTCAAATATTTCACTTCAGTCAAAAAAGTCTTTTCTTTCGAATTTTACTTTCAGTCCCAAAGCTCTCTTAAGTCACTTAAAATATTACTTAGAAAACTCATCCACCTCTTGCTCATCAGCAATACCAGCAATTTTACGTTTAGATTTAAACAGATAGGTTTTGTTTTCGTTGTGTTTCAATAATCTTTCGATATTTTTTTGATGTGTTAAAATGATTAAAATTGCAACTACACAAGAAAATATTATTAAAGAAGGAACCTTTGTTTTAAAAACAAAAACAATAAATAATGGAAATGAAATACCAGCTAACATACTTCCCAAAGAAACATATTTTGTAACTAGTAAAACTACCATAAATATACCCAAAGCACCTAAAGCTGCTTGTAAATGTAAGGCTAAAACTAACCCTAATAATGTTGCTATTCCTTTACCACCTCTAAACCCTGCAAAAACTGGGAAAATATGCCCGATTACAGCCGCAAAACCAAAAGCTAATTTTACATTTGTAAAAGGCACTAAATTATCTGGTAAATAAACTGTTTGTAAATAAGCCAATTTAACTGCTAAAAAGCCTTTTAAAATATCTAACAATAAAACAGGAATTCCTGCTTTTTTACCTAAAACTCTAAAAGTATTGGTTGCACCTGCATTTCCACTTCCGTGCTCCCTTACATCAATGCCATAAAAACGTTTTCCTACCCAAATCGCCGATGGAACAGATCCTAGTAAATAGGCTACAACTAATAAAAACAATATAGTTAAATCCATTTATCTCTTGTTTTAAATCGTTAAATTAAAGTAAAATAACTAACTAATACTTTGCAAAGGTAAAAATAAGTTAACAAATAATTTACATTTTATTTATTTAGTTGTTGTAATGCTTTTGTTAACATCTCTATTCTTTGTTGCGCATCATTTTGTTTTTTCTTTTCAATAGCTACAACATCTTCAGGAGCATTATTTACAAATTTTTCGTTACTCAACTTTTTGGTAACTGCCATCAAAAATCCTTCCTGACGCTTTAATTCTTTTTCTAACTCTTCTTTTTCTTTAGCTTCATCAATTGCTACTGGTACAAAAAACTCATCAGTTGAAATAATGAAAGATTTAGCATTAGCAATACTTTCTTGCGTAAATGAATACGAATTTATATTTGCCAATTTAATTACCAAAGGAGCATATTTTTGATAAACGTTATGCTCGGATTTTACAATCAAATCCAAGGATTCCTTCGGACTAATCCCTAATGAACTTCTTAAGTTTCGGATTTCGGAAATTAAAGTTTGAATTTTTTCACCTTCCTCAACTATTCTGTTATCTATGATTTTGTTTTTTGGCCACGAAGTAATTGAAATACTTTCGCCATCTTTTCTTTCACGAATATTTTGCCAAATTTCCTCGGTAATAAAAGGCATCATTGGATGCAACAATGTAATAATTTGCTCCATAAATACAATGGTACTGTTATACAACGCAGTTGAAATTGGCGAGCCAAATGCTGGTTTTATCATTTCTAAATACCACGAACAGAAATCATCCCAAATTAACTTATAAATTTCCATTGCTGCTTCCGATAATCTGTATTTTTCGTAAGCATCATTAATTTTAGCAATAGCATTTTGTAGTTTAACTTCCATCCAATCAACAGCAACTTCAACTCCATTGGTAGTTGCATTTTCATCCAATTCCCATCCTTTTATTAATCGGAAGGCATTCCATAATTTATTGGCAAAATTTCTACCTTGCTCACTTAAATCATGCTTGTACAACAAATCATTTCCTGCAGGTGCACACAATAAAACACCTAATCTTACACCATCTGCACTGTATTTCTCGAAAGTTTCAAATAAATCGGGCGAATTACCTAAACTTTTACTCATTTTACGTCGTTTATCATCACGAACTAAACCAGTAAAATATACATCTTTAAATGGATACTCTTTTTTATACTCTAAACCACTCATAATCATCCTTGCTACCCAAAAGAAAATAATATCTTGTCCGGTTACTAAAACATTGGTTGGATAATAGTAATTTATTTCTGGATTATTGGGCTCTAAAATTCCGTTAAACACCGCCATAGGCCACAACCACGACGAAAACCATGTATCCACAACATCTTTTTCTTGTTTTAAATCTGATAATTGTAAATTTGATTTCCCTGTTTTATGCTTTGCTAACTCTAATGCTTTTTCCGCAGTTTCAGCCACTACAAAATCGTTTACACCATCCCCATAAAAATATGCAGGAATTTGTTGTCCCCACCACAATTGGCGCGAAATACACCAATCGTTAATATTTTCCATCCAGTGTTTATAGGTATTTACAGCATTTTTAGGATGAAAAACAATTGTATCGTCCAACACCTTATCCAAAGCAGGTTTAGCCAATTGTTCCATTTTACAAAACCATTGCATAGATAATTTGGGTTCGATAATTACTTTAGAACGCTCGGAACGAGAAACTTTATTACGTATATCCACCACTTTATCTAAATTCCCCATCAACTCTAACTCTTTCACAATCAGCTTTCTTACTTCAAATCTATCTTTCCCTTCAAACTGCACACCTTTTGCATTTAAAGTTCCATCATCATTAAAAATATCAATAATTTCTAAATTGTGTTTGATACCTAAGTTATAGTCGTTTAAATCATGTGCTGGAGTAACTTTTAACGCACCTGTTCCAAATTCTTTATCTACATATTCATCTAAAATAATTGGAATACTTCGATTTACAAAAGGTAAAACTACATTTTTGTCATGATAAGCAAAATATCTTTCGTCCTCCGGGTGCACACAAACAGCGGTATCTCCCAACATTGTTTCTGGACGTGTGG
>JBEEPA010000109.1:0-9169 GCA_041191385.1 Bacteroidota bacterium
AAGAAAAACAAATCGCAGATTGGATTGTATCCAGAATAGAGCAAGATAAAAACAATCCTAACAACGAGTTAATTAAACAAGTTAAAGATTTGCTAAATAAGAATGAAATTGATTGGCAAGAAATTGCATCCATTAATTCACTTAACCGCAGTTTTTCTATAATCACCGGAGGACCAGGAACAGGTAAAACTACTACCGTAACCAAATTTTTATCTAAATATTTACTACAAAATACAAATAATAATACCATTTATGCAGTTGCACCTACTGCAAAAGCAGCAAGAAGAATGAAAGAGTCTATGGTTAAAACTGCCGAAGAATGGAATTTAAATACCGAATATAAACAAATCATCAAAGAAATAAATCCTTCCACTATTCATAAATTACTTCAAACAATACCCGGTAAAGAAAATAAATTTCTTTATAACCAATTCAATCCAATCCTAGCAGATTTAATTATAATTGATGAAGCATCAATGATAGATTTATCATTAATGTATTCCTTACTTATGGCAATTGATGGTTCAAAAACAAAAGTAATTATGTTAGGCGATCCCAATCAACTTAAATCCGTTGCTGCAGGTAGTGTATTTGGAGATTTATGTAAAGTATTACCATCAATTACTAAAGAAAACCCATTTGATGTGGCAGTTGAATTAAAAAAATGCCATAGAATGATAGTAACGAATAACGATGGAGAAAAAGAAGAAAATAACATTTATAATTTAAGTCAATTTATTCTTCATTACAATCCAAATATGGATATACATGAATGGACAAACCATCAAACCGATCAAGTAACTTTCGAGGATTTAACGGATTTCAATACTTTTCCCGATAACTTTGAAAAAAAAGTAATCCAACAAGGATATAAACTTTTAAACGAATCCAAAGAAGTGGAGGAAGCTTTAAAATATTTAAACAAAACTAAAGTGTTGTGCGCTACTAATAAAGGAAAATTAGGTGTTAGTGGCATAAATGAATGGGTAGAACAAAAACTTAATGTTAGTGATAAAAAAACAAAATTTTACCACAATCAACCAATTTTAATTACCGAAAACGATTATAACTTAGGTGTTTTTAATGGGGATACAGGAGTTGTAAGATACCAAGAAGAAGGAAATGATAAAAGCTCCTTAATCTTTTACATTTATGATAAAGAAAATAATATCCGAGAAATACCTGCTATTCAACTTAAAAGTTATAAAACAAATTATGCAATGACTATACATAAAAGTCAGGGTTCCGAATATGATTCGGTTATTCTTGTTTTACCTTCTTCCGCCGAAAGTAAAATTTTAAGTAAAGAATTAATATATACAGGTGTTACACGTGCAAAAAATGCATTGTTTATTTATGCAAAAAAAGAAGTTTTTAAAACCGGAATTGAAAACGAAGTAATGCGCGCTTCTGGCATGGCAAAACAAATTAAAAATAGTACAAATGGGTAAATTTAATTTATTTCAAATTAATAGTTTAAATGAAGCTTTTGAAAATGAAAATAATAAGCTTTTACTTAAACCAAATAGTGTATTTGATAAAAATATTATAGTTTTTCAAAACGCTGTAGTAAAGGATATGGCAACGTTTAATTTAGCAAAAAATCAAAAGGTTACGGCTAATTTAAAATTTGTTACACTGCAACAATTGGTAGTTTGTTTTGCTCAGGAATTAGGTGTTGAAATCCAAAATGATTCTATGATTTGGGAAATATACAAATACCTTACGCCCGAAAATATTAAGGATGAAGTGGTAAAAAATTATTTCTCAGCAGATCAATCTAATGAAATTGATGAAATTAAAAAATTACAACTTTCCAAAGTTGTTGCAGATTTATTTGATGATTATTTTAGCTTTAAGTTAGAGGAAAATAAATTAATAGGCTGGCAAAGAGATATATGGGAAAAAATTGATAAAAATTACTTCGAGGGCTATAAAATTAATAAGATTATTGAATCTTTGGCATCAGGGAAAAAACCAAAAACAAATAAATTAAAAATTGTAGGAGTAGAATATTTTACACCTTTACAATTACACTTTCTTAACCATCTATCTAAAACAATAGAGATAGATTGTTTTTTTGTGCTAAAAAATCCATCAGTAAACCATTCTGTTTTTAAAAGAAGAGCCAGTACTTTTAACGAGTTAGAAAAAATTGCTGTAAGTAATTACGGACAAGTTATTTATTCCAAATCAACTGTAAATAATGATACTGTACTAACCAAGCTTCAATCAAATATTTTAAATGCAACTCACGATAAAATAAATACTGATAACTCAATTAAAGTAGTTAGTGCTTATAGTAAAAAAAGAGAGATAGAGGTATTATATGATTTTATTTTAAGTACTTTAGAAAACAACAACGATGTTAACTTACAAGATATTCTTATTTTAACACCAGATGTAAAAACCTATCACCCTTATATAGATGCTATTTTTACTAAAGGCGATTTTAACTATCATTTAAAACATAATATAACAGATACTTCAACCTCTTTTACCAATAGCCGAAATAATTTTGTTGCCAAAACTTTTTTACTTCAAAGCGAACGATTGAGTTTAAAAGATATTGCCGAAATTTTAGAATCTAAGTTTATCCAAAAAAAATACGAAATATCATCGGTAAATGATGCCTTAAATTGTTTGTCAGGAACTAATTTTATATTTGGTTTAGGCGATTCCAAAAACGATGAGAACGAACTCGCCTATATTGGATGGGAACAAAGTAAAAAACGACTAATTTACGGTATTTTCATGTCTGCAGAGGATTATGATAATGTAATCCCTTTTGACGCTCGTAGTGATTACAAAACCACCTTAGGAACCATACAGCTTGTTGACGATCTCTTTGCGTGGGCAAAAGAAAATCAAAAACCACAAAATTTTACAGAGTGGTTTAAAATATATTCCAAAAGATACCATTATTTGTTTTCAAAAATTAATGAGGAAGAAGAAAATACTGAGGATTCTGTTGAGGAAAAAGAAGAGCAACACGAACAATTGGAATTATGGGAGAGTTTTATCGGACTATCCCAATCCGAAACACCATTAGCATCCCTTACTTTTTATCATATTTTACAAGAAAAAATTGCCAATTTTAGTGTAAATCGTTCCCGAAAATCTAATGGTATTGTGGTTAGCGACCTTTCCTCCAGTAAAGGATTAGAAAAAAAAATAATTTGTATTATTGGATTAAATGATGGCGAATATCCATCCAATGAAATTCAATATAGCTTTGATTTACTTAAAGATATATATCTCGATAACAATTGTAACCAACCTTTAAAAATAAACCCAAGCAAAAAAGAAGTTCAAAAAACCGAGTTTTTTAGCGCGATTTGTAACGCTAAAAAAACACTATTTTTAAGTTATGTTGGTAAAAATAATCAAAATAATAAGGAGCTTCTACCTTCTATTTTTGTTAGCGAACTTCTCGATCAATATGGTTTAACATTTAACGAGGGTTTTATTCAAAAGCACCCCGCAAATCCCGCTAGCACAATTTACAATACCTCAAATGCTTGGGTTAGCTATCATCAATTAGCACTTAATGCCCAAAAAAACAATACAAATGATTACTTTAAGGAGGATCTTATTGTAGAAAAAGAAAATAATTGGAGTAATGAACATGCTAACATCATTTATCTCGAGGACTTAATTACTTTTTATAAAGATCCTTCAAAGTTTTATTTAAAAAACATTTTGGGCGTTAATTTAAAAGAAACAGAAGATCTTCCTTTAACAGAATGTTTCGATATAAACAATTTAGATGAATGGACAATAAGACATGATGCAAAAAAACAAGTTTTAGAAAATATACCATTTAATCAAAAAAAACTTAAACAACAATTAAATGCTCCTATTGGTGGTTACGGAACCGCTCAAATTAACAAAATTGTAGATGAAATCCAACCAGCATTGGATGCTGTAAAAAATTACCAATTACAAGAAGATAAATTTATAGAATACGAGTTGGATTTAAGCACATTTTCAACTCCAGAAAACCCACCAAATACTCCAATAGGTAAATATAAAATTGTTGCTAAAAATTTAAAATATTTTACTCATAACAACCAAAATAGCATTCCTATTATATCTCACAAAGAGACAGGAAAATTAAATGAATCCATAGGAAAAGAAATAACAGAAGCATTGCTAATAGCGGCATTTATGCAAATCACAAGTGGCGAAAAAGTAAATATAAATGTGTATGCTAATAATGGAGCTGTAACACCTTATTCTTTAATTGATCAAAAACCAGCAATAGAAGTTTGGTTTAAAAATAGAGTATCAATTTATACCAACATAAAAAACAATCCGCTTTTATTTTTCCCTAAAAAATCTTTCCAAAATCTTAACAAGTCAATTTCTTATATGGATATTACAAAGTTTTTCGATTCCGAAGATAAGTTTAATTATATCGATAGTAACGAAGAAAAATTTTGGGAGTTAATTTACTTAAAGGGAGTAATTAATGATACAGAGAGGGAAGATAAAGTAAATAAAAATTGGGAACAAGCCAAGGAATTTTGGAGCATTTTAAAATAACTAATATGAGCTATAACTATTTAGAGGATAAATTAAACCCTGGTAAAACTTTAATTGAAGCAAGCGCTGGAACAGGAAAAACATTTTCTGTAGCTATGCTTGCGCTTCGTTTAATCATCGAAAAAGATTTTAAGGTAAAAGAGATACTACTCGTAACATTTACTAATTTGGCTACAGCGGAGCTAAAAAAACGAATTCGTGAGTTTTTAATTGTAGCTAAAGAAATAAATTCTAACGGAAAATCTAGCCACAAAAACCAAAAACTAATTACGGATTTATTAAATAAGGCTAAAGAAGAAGTAAGTCCTCAAGATATTACCCTTAGAATAAATCGTGCTTGTAATCAATTAGATGATTTACAAGTGTTTACTATACATGGTTTTCTTAACCTAATGATGCAAGAATTTGCATTAGAAACCAATCAGAGATTTACTTCCGAATTAATTACGGATGAAAAAGATATTGTAGAAGATTGCATCAAGCAGTTTTGGAGAAAACACATTTCATCAAAATCCGAGAAAGAATTAAATCCATTAGTTAATCCTCAAAAACCTTGTGAAATAAATTCTTCTATTCGTCCTTTACAATTTAAATACTTTAGAAATATTGTTAGCGATCTATCCAAAGGCAAAATGCTATTGCCCGATCATTATTCAAAGGAGAATATCAATTGGGAAAATATTGAGGAAATAATTGAAGATAAAAACCAAAAACTGATAGAAATTAAACAAGAATATCCCAATAAACTGCAAGCCCAAAAAAACGAATTGTGGGAGGATCTACAAGCAAACGAAAGCGATTTTTTAAATTCTATTGATCCAGAAAAGCTACAAGGCTTAGATAAAGGTGCTGTTAATCGTTGTAAAAAAAAGTTTAATGAATCCTTTGGTTTGTTTGACAATTCCGACAATGGAATAAATGCTAATAAATACTATGCCTTAACTCAGCAATTTCAAACAGAAATTCAATTAAAAATTAAAGATAAATTAACTCAAATAACTGATTCAGTATCATTTGAAAGAATAAAAGCAACCAATGGAGTTAATTATATTATTAATTCATTAGCTTATCAATGTTTTTTGGACATTAAAACCACATTAAAAAAGCTAAAGGACGAGCAAAATGTACGAAGTAATGATGATCTTATAAACGAGTTTCATAAATTAGCCACTTCAAACAATGCTGATTACATAAAACACGAACTAAACAACCGATATAAAGCATTTTTTATCGATGAATTTCAAGATACCGATCCTAAACAAGCCCAAATATTTAGTAATCTATTTAATTCAACTATTGTTCAATTTTTTGTTGGAGATCCCAAACAATCTATTTATCAATTTAGAGGAGCCGATTTGGATAACTATTTAAATTTTAAAAAGGAGTTACAAAACGATAACATAAAACAATTAGATAAAAATTTTCGCTCAACCTCTGCTTATGTTAATTTATGTAACAATTACTTTAAGGAGGAAAATTTTTTCCTTAAACAAGGTGTGGATTACCAAAGAGTTTCGGCTGAAAGAGAAAACGAATGTGGTGAATTAAAATTAGTGCCACAAGAGGATCAAGCCCTAGAAAAACTTGTTTTGTATTTACTAAAAGATAAAAAGATTACAGTGGATAATAAAGAAATAGCAATATTACCCAAAGATATTGCTATACTTTGTATCAAAAATAAACATTGTGTAACAGTAAAAAAGAAACTCTCTAAAATAAATGTGCCTGCGGTACTTTTTTACGATAAAAATATTTTTGACAGCGATGAAGCTAAGTCTATGGAAACATTTTGTAAGCTATTAACCGAACAAAAAACAACTATAGATTTCCGTAATTTATTAGTGAGCTCGTGGTTTAATTTTTCTGCAGAGGAGATTAAAAAATTAAATGAGGAAAAAGTAGTAGAAAAAATGAATGAAGTGTACTTAGATTTTAGTAAAAATGGTTTTTATAGTGCATTTCAAACTTTTCGTAAACTTTTTCAAATTCAAAAAAGAATGCAAAAGGCAGATTTTCCAGAAAGAACTTTAACTAATACCGAACAATTATTAGAAATATGTCATCAATGGATGATTACAGAGAAACTTTCGGTGTTTTCTATTGCAAAAAAAATAAGCGATTTACGATCAAATGAATATGCTGAAGATGAAATTTATCAGGAAAGGATTGAGTCTGATGAAGATGCCGTTCAAATAATGACCATGCACAAAGCAAAAGGTTTAGAATTTAAAGTTGTAATTACGGAGGATCTGGAAAGTTTAAACGAAATAAAAAAAATAGGTGCCAACAATCGTTTTTATGATGTTAAACTAAATAATCAAAATTACTTTATAACAACTTATTTTAAGGCAGAAGATTGGAAGGAATTTTTGGATATTGCAAACCAAATAAAAAAAGAAGAAAATAAAAGATTAGAATATGTAACACTTACCCGAGCCGAATATTTGTTTTATGGAATTGTAAACGAGAGTTTTAAAAAATATAATTCATTTAAAATTTCATCCGAGGAACTTTCCAGTATTAATACATTTACAAAGGGAATGGATAAAAATAATAAACCAATACCTAACGAAAACCTCATTACACCAACATCCAGTAACATAAATACTAAAAATATTTACGCCTATTCTGTAAGTAGTTTCTCGGATATTACTACTAGTCCAAAACATTTTTACACGGATGAAGAACAAAATATAACTTACAACTACTACGATGAGTTTATTTTCAAAAAGGTATTTAAAGGAGCATTAGCAGGAAATCTTATACACGAATTGTTGGAGCATTTTGATTTCGATTTAGCAAAAACCGATTTTAATCAAGCGGTAAAAGAAACCGTAGAAAGAGCCGAAAAAAGATATCCCGATTTTTTAATTCATGAAGAAAACAAATCATCTTTCGAAATTTTAGTTAAACATGTACTAAATGCTAAAATTCCAGGTTTTGGCAACTTTACTCTAAGTCAACTTTGTAACAATCAGCGTGTATGCGAGCTGGATTTTCACATGGATCTTACAAATACGCCATTAACTCAAAACGAAATAGCAAATATCTTCCCCAATGGTAAAGCTTTGCTTAAGTACAATTTCCCATCAAATGAAGATAAGGAAGGGTATCTTAAAGGATTTATCGACTTTATTTTTCAGTACAAGGGAAAATATTATATACTCGATTGGAAATCTAACCATATTGGATACCAAAAGGAAAATTATAACCAACAGCTCATGGAAGAAGCCATGCAAGCCAGTAACTACCATTTACAACATTATATATACAAAAAAGCATTTGTGCACTATTTAGCTACGGTAAAAGATATTACGGTGGAAAAAGCAGAGGAGGAATTTGGTGGTGTAATTTACTGTTTTGTGCGTGGATGCCGAGAAAACGAAGAATATGGTATGTATGTTTACAACTAATAAATAATGATTTAAATAATTAAGGTATGAGTAATACCTATTAAAAACTAAAACAAGCCGTATATGTTTAATTTAGTTTATCCGCCCTTGAATCTTTAGATTTCCATCCGAAACAAAGTCTCCTAGGGTAAAAACAGTTTCGAGTGCGAGTAATCAGTTTTGAGAAAGAAAACGGAGAATGATGAGGTTTAACCACAGGCGCTGTTGCGCGCACAGGAAACTAAAGCTTCACACGGTTAAGTACTTTGTGTAAAATTAGCAGTTAGTACGTAACTGTGTGAGTTGAAAACTCCTGTGTGAATCCGTAAGGATTACTGTGGATAATAAAATTTTTACAAGTAATGTGTTATGCCAATTAAATTTGGAACTAAGCCCTTTAAATACCTTTAAGGTTTTAAAACCTTACAGGTGGTGGAGAGGAGCGTAAACATACTTTATCCTTATAAATAAAAAGCAACAAAAGATCTGGAAAGGTATTGGTTGGATTTAGATATTAATTTTAAATTATTATAATAAACATCAGCAAAGCAAAACAAATTTGGGTTAATAGGATCATTTAAAATATCAAATTTTAAATTAAAAGCATCAAAATTACTGGCTGTAAATTTACAATGTAAAATTTGTCCAAATATTTCCTCCCCAAAAACAATTTTAGTACAATTTACATCTTGATTTAAAAAATCCGAATCCCCTAAAGGATACATAGGAAAAAGTAAATTTTTTGCCATAACACCTTCAGTTTTATCATTAATAATTCGTTTACCTTGGGCATTTAGTTCCATTTTATTTTCGCTATTAATTTTCACTAAAGTTTTACGGGCAATTACCGGAATATCTTCCCAGCTATTGTACCCAATTTTTTTAAGATAATCAAAATCAAAAAAAAACTTAGTAAGCGGAATATTTTTGTTACACATTACATCCGTAATTATTTGTAATTGCTCCGGATTTAATGTAATTATTTTTAAAAAATACCCTGTCCCAAATATTTTAAAACTATATTCCAATTAGGCGTGTGGTTTTAGTGGTGTTGATGTTTTTAAAGGTATTATATTTTATAAACCATTCAATTAAAGACTTTTAAACACCTGTAAGGTTTTCAAAACCTGACAGGTGTTTAAAAGTAAACTGAAAACATTCATTTATCTTCTATCATTGCAATATACAATAACTAAACTGTAATTTAAGTGTTTTATAACAAGGGTAGT
>JBEEPA010000110.1:0-7488 GCA_041191385.1 Bacteroidota bacterium
AGGTGAAATTTATGTGGGTACAAAAAACGGAATTACTCGGATAGAGAATAAAACTTTTACCACTTTTGATACCAAACATGGCTTAATTTCTAACAATATTAAAATGCTGGCTTTTGATGAAGAAAACAGTTTATGGGTAGGGTCCGAAAAAGGTTTAGACAGATTGTATTTTAATCCTCCTCAGGTTTATCGTCAAACCAAAAAAGCTATTTCAGAAATAAAACATTACGGAAAAGATGATGGTATCAAAGGTGGCGAAATAAATTCCAATGCAGTTGCCCAGGATGCAGATGGAAATATGTGGTTTGGTACCAATAAAGGCGCTATAAAATTTGATATCAATATAGATGATTATAATTTACAAAAACCTAAAACTTATATCACCGATTTAAAACTAGAGTACAACAATGTTGATTGGTTAAAAAAAGGATTTTCAATTTTTCCATGGACCAATACACCAAAAAACTTAGAATTACATTTCGATTCGGCTCACGTTACTTTTTCGTTTATAGGTATCAATCATAAATCGCCCGATAAAGTAAGATATCAATGGAAGCTAGAAGGTTTCGACCAGTCGTTCACACCTTTAACAGCACAAAATTTTGCAACTTACCCTAATTTACCTCCAGGAACTTATACTTTTATTGTTATCGCTTGTAACTCGGATGAAGAATGTAATGATGAAGAACCTGCTACTTTTAGTTTTATCGTAAAGCCTCCATTTTGGCAAGAGCTATGGTTTATTTCGTTAATGTCCTTTTTTGGTATTTTAATTATACTTTTAACCATTAAATTTAGAGAAAGAAAATTGCGTAAAGACAGGGAACAATTGGAGTTATCAGTTAAAGAAAGAACTCAAGAAGTTGTAGAAAAAAACAATCAGCTGGAGTTAGTAAACTTAGAAATTGTATCAAAAAATAAAGAAATTGAAGAAAAAAATAATGATTTAAATTCCAGTATCCGCTACGCATTAACTATTCAACAAGCTTCATTTCCTTCTATTACAGAGCTAACTACTGTTTTCCCAGATGCTTTTATTTTTCATTTACCTCGGGATATTGTTAGCGGGGATTTTTATTGGTATCGAAAAATAGATAATTTATTTGTGATTGCTATTGCGGATTGTACAGGACATGGTGTACCCGGTGCTTTTATGAGTATGATTGGAATGACTTTGTTAAATGAAATTTTTAGTGGAAAGGAGAAAATTACAGCTGGCGAGGCACTAAACCGCTTGGATACTGGTATTTTAAAAGCATTTGAAAATAGTGATACCGAAAGTAAAGACGGGATGGATATTGCTTTATGTATAATTGATAAAGAAAATAAAATTATTGAATTTAGCGGTGCATTTCGCCCTATGGTAATGATTAAAAACAAAGAAATTATTGAACTAAAAGGCACTAAATACGCAATTGGTAGTAGGGATATCGAAAATAAAAATTTCGAAAACAATGTATATTATTACGAAGAAGGAGAGTGTATGTATTTATTTTCTGATGGTTATCCTGATCAATTTGGTGGGCCGGATAACAAAAAATTCAAAACTAAAGTAATGAAAGATATGTTTTTGGAAATTCATGAAGAATCCATGACACAGCAAAAGCAACTTATCCATAACCGTTTAAAAACTTGGATGGGTAATTACGAACAAGTGGATGATATTTTAATTAGCGGTATACGTTTGTAAACATGTTAATGAACGAGGAATTGTTTTGGGGTATTGAGGACAAAGAAAATTGCTTCAATTGGAATTCCGAAACCAATTTTATTGTTGGAACATATCAAAATTCTTGGGTGTTGTATATGCCTAAATTTTTACCCTTAGATATTGCAAAACATTATTTTGATTATTTACACCCACAACAAAAGAATATCGAATGGCAAACCGAAACCATAAAAATATTTGGTAAATCTATTTTAGTGCCCAGATTAGTTGCTTGGTATGGCGATAAAAATTATGCATATTCTGGTGTTATTCATAGTAGTAAAAAATGGAATGAAAAACTAATCGAAATCAGGCATTTAATCGATAATTTAACCAATAATATCACTCCCAAATTTCATAACAATTACAACAGTGTTTTGTTAAATTTTTACGCTAACGGCGAGCAATACATGGGTTTTCATAAGGACAACGAAAAAAGTTTAGGCGCAAAACCCATCATAGCTTCGGTTAGTTTAGGTGCAAATCGTAAATTTTCATGTAAAACCACACAAAATAATCAAACTGTAAATTTCAATCTCCAAAACGGAAGTTTATTAATTATGGGTGGAGATTTTCAAGTTGACTTTTCCCACGCTTTACCCAAACAAAAAAAAGTACAACAAGCTCGTATCAACCTCACATTTAGGAATATAATTTAAAAAACCTCTATATTTTAAACATCAATTTGTAAAGTACACTATACAAAAAGTTCTATAAATTGTATAGTGTACTATTCAAAAAATAACAAAAAAATGAATACTGTACTATACAATTTACTTACAAAAACACCATTCCATTATGGCATTTTGTTTTTTTATATTAACATAAAAATCTATAGTTATGAATTTAAATACTCAAACACCAATTGTGCTTTACTTTCGCCTATTTCGTTTGCAATTTCGCTTAAACTTGCTTTTTTTAGTTTGGCAACACTTTTAAATTTAATAATTAAACTTTGATAGGTGGCTTCACCAATACCTTTTATTTTTAGCAAATCGGATTCAATCATAGCATTGGAACGCCTTGTGCGATGATGCCCTAAACTAAAACGGTGTGCTTCGTTTCGTAAATATTGTATCAATTTAAGTGCATCTGATTTTTTAGAAATAAACAAGGAATCCTTATCTCCAGGTACAAAAATTTCCTCTAACCTCTTAGCAATTCCTACTATTGCAACCTTACCCAACAAACCCAAATCATTTAAAGCATCACAAGCATAACCCAACTGTCCTTTTCCACCATCTATAATAATTAGTTGTGGTAAACTTTGTTCTTCCTCTAACAAACGTTTATAGCGCCTTGTAACCACTTCGTACATGCTGGCAAAATCATTTGGACCTTCAACAGTTTTTATCGAAAATTTCCTGTAATCGGCCTTGCTTGGTTTAGCATTTTTAAAAACTACGCAAGCACTTGCAGGATTGGTTCCTTGTATATTACTGTTATCAAAACACTCGATATGAACAGGTAAATCTTTTAACTTTAACAAGCTCATTAGTTCCACTAAAGAATTATCTTGGGATTGATAATCGTTATCAATTTTTAATTTCTGAAATGCATAATATTTAGCATTTCTTTCGGATAATTCGAGTAAAGACAATTTATCTCCGCGTTGTGGAATTTGGACGTTTAATGAACTTTCGAATATCAACGGACTAATTACCTCTTTAGAGTCGCTTTGAAATTTTATGCGCATTTCGGAATAAAAAGCCTGTAAAAGTTCCTCCAAATTTTCATCCAACATCCACTTTAACTCGGCAGAAAAAGTGTACAAAACCGCACCTCTTATAATGCGTAAATAATTAGCGAAAACCCTGTCTTTTGTACTAAAATACCCAATTACATCAATATTATCAATACTAGGTGGCACTACTGTAGATCGAGATTGATAATCAATTAAGTCCTTTAAACTATTTTGAATTTCCAAAGCCAGCTCAAAATTTAAAACTGCGCTAGCTTTATCTCTTTCCAATTCCAAAACCTCAATAACTTCTTCTATATTTCCTTTTAATATTTTTTTTACGCGTTGAATATTTTCTAGATAATCTACTTCATTTTGTTTACCAACACAAGGTGCTTTGCAATTACCTACTTGGTATTCCATACAAACTCTAAATTTTTTTTGCGTAATATTTTTATCGCTTAATTCGTAAGTGCAAGTTCTTATTTTAAAAACCTTTTGAAACATTTCCAGCAATACATACACTAATTTTAAGTTGGTATAGGGTCCAAAATATGTACCTTCGCCTTTAATTAGTTTACGCGTTTTAATTACCCTAGGAAAACGCTCGTTTACAATACAAATCCAGGGAAAAGTTTTATCATCTTTTAAACGGATATTATAGGGCGGTTGATGTTCCTTAACCAAATTATTTTCCAGCAACAAAGCATCCTGCTCGGTTTCCACCACAGTGTACTCAATATTGCATATTTTTTTTACCAAATACTTGGTTTTACCTACTTGTGCACCATTAAAATAACTGCGTACACGGTTTTTTAAGTTTTTAGCTTTTCCTATATATAAAATGTCGCCGTGTTTATCAAAATACATGTAAATTCCGGGCTTGTCGGGTAAAAGTCCTAGTATATTACGAATATTATCAGGTATTTTTTGTATATTGGATGACATCTAACCTTAACTCTGTTTAATTTTTACAAATGTCCACAAAAACACTAACTATGAAAACTAAATTATTATTTTTAATTACCTTTTTACAATTTTTAGTAGTAAAAGCACAATTACCTAATCCTGTTTTAGTAGGCTATTGGCACAATTGGCATCAAACAGATATGCCATTAATTAAATTAGCCGATGTAGATGATAGATATAATGTTATTTGTTTATCCTTTGCCGCTGCAACTGGAGGCGATATAAATACATTGGCATTTAACATACAATCCTGGGGAAGTTCTGCCGGTTACAATACAGCTGCATTAAAAAAAGATATCGAAGATGCGCGTAAAAAAGGCAAAGTGGTTTTAATGAGTGTGGGTGGTGCCAATGGTTCGTTTCGATTAACTACTGAAGCACAAAAAAATACTTTTGTATCAAAAATGAAAACAATTATCCAAAACACTGGTGTGGATGGAATTGATATTGATTTGGAACAAAAAGATTATTTATGCCCTGGAACATCTGATACCAAAAGAGCAATAACCAATCCTTGGCCGCACATGCAATATTTAATTGATGGAACGAAGGAATTAATGACTTGGTATCAAACACAATATGGACGAAAAATGATTTTAACAACAGCACCAGAGGTAACATATACTTCAGGAGGTATTAGTCCGTGGAATAAATGTAACGGCGTATTTTTACAATTTTTAGAAGCCATGCGTAACGATTTAGATTTGGTAATGGTGCAATTATACAATTCGGGTTCAGTGTATTCGAGAAAATACACCACTAGTTCTAATACTACAGAGTATGCTGTAGGCACAGTTGATTTTGTGATTACACAAACCGAAGCCATGATTGAAGGATTTAAATTCACAAACAATCACGCAGGTTTATCCGGAACATTTTCGGGTATTCCACAAGAAAAAATTGCAGTTGCATTACCTGCAAATTCATGTGCTGCGGGTAGCGGATATTTAAATATAACCAACACTAAAAATGCAGTAAATTATTTAAAAGGAAATGGAACAAAACCAGGGAATTATACTTTAGATAAAACTTATCCAAAAATTCGTGGTTTAATGACATGGTCTATAAATCAAGATAATCGCAGTTCGGGATGCAGTGCTTCTAAAGGACAATTTGCTAAAATTTACCAAGATTTATTTCCTACAATCAACACCAATGTTATCACCTTAAATCATATTAAAATTTACCCTAATCCAACCCATGCTAATTTTAAAATAGAATTGCAAGATTTAGAAACAAGCGAACCTAATTTTATTCAGATTTTTAACATCAACGGACAATTAATTTATCAAAATTCTACCGCTGAGGAAGTTATCGAAATTGAAACCAACAGCTGGCAAAGTGGTTTGTATTTAGTTTCGATTAATGGTACAAGTACTAAAATTATCAAAGAATAAATACAATTATACTAATTTAAAAAATTCAATATCCCTCTGTGTGTAAAAATATGTATCTTAGATGCACAATTTAAACTTATGCCTCGCTTAATAACTTTATTTTTTGTTTTTATACATTGCGTTTTATGGGCGCAAAACAAAGAGTATAAAGTGTTTAAAAACGAAAATAATGTAAAGATAAGCGAAGGACTTTTAGTTGATGGAAAACCAGAAGGATATTGGATAAATTATTATCCCAACAGACTAAAAAAATCGGAAGGTAATCGTAAAAATTTTTTGTTGGATAGTGTTTGGAACTTTTATAACGATCAACAAATTTTAGTTCAAAGCACAACATATAAAGAAGGATTGAAACATGGTATAGAAACTTTGTATTATCCCAATAAACAAATTAAAGAAATTAAAAAGTATTGCTTAAATATTTTATGCGACACCCTTACTGCTTTTGACGAAAACGGCAAAATGTTATCTAAAACACCCTATCGTGAGGGCAAAATTCATGGGTTGGTGTTTGTTTTTAATGAAGACTCATTAATAATCGAAACTAAAAACTACGATTCGGGATTTTTACAAAATACTCAAAAAATTAATCGTACTGATGCTCAACTCAAAAAACAAGGTACATGGGTTACTTATTCTCCAAAAGGCATTATTCAACAATCTACAGATTATGTAAACAACCTAAAGCATGGTTACGAAAAAACTTATAACGCAAAAGGAAACCTTATCGAAATTAAAAAATATCAAAACGGAATTTGGCAAGTTGATGCACCTGAAGTTACTGTTTTAGAAGGGAAAACAAAATATCACGCTAACGGAAAAGTTAAAAGTTATGGTGCTATTAATAAAGATGGAAAAAAAGAAGGAACGCATCAATTTTACAACGAAAATGGCGATATCGAAAGGGGCGAATTATATAAAAATGATGTGTTAATTGGGAAAGGTGGTATAAGTTTATCGGGAATTAAAAACGGTTATTGGGAACATTTTTATGCCAACGGCGATTTACAAGCAAAAGGAGTTTACAAAAACGACAAAAAAATAGGCGAATGGATTTTTTATTATCCTAACGGGAAAATTGAACAAATTGCTTACTACAACAATCAAGGCTTAGAAGATAAAACTTGGTATTGGTTTTTTGAAACGGGCGATACTTTAAGTATTATAAATTATATAGATGGTGATTTATATGGCGATTTTATTCAGAAAAACGACAGCGGAAAAGTGGTTGCAAAAGGTGTTTATAAAAACGGAGAGGAAGAAGGTTTTTGGTTTTATATAATCGGACAAGAATACACTTATGGAAAATACGAAAATGGCTTAAAAACTGGTATTTGGAAAAGCGAAATTTTAGATGGAACAGTAATTTTTATTGGCGAATTCCAATTGGGTTTACCCATAGGCAAACATCAATTTTGGTTTAAAAATGGAAAACCAAAAAAAGAGGGCAGATATAGCGGTGGCGAAAAAAATGGCGATTGGTATTTTTACGGAGAATACGGAGAAATAATTTTAACCGTAACCTACAAAAATGGCATAGAAACCCATTACAATCAACAAAAAATCAACCCCGAAAATCAATTAAAATCTTTGTATGAATAATAAATGATTTTAACTAAACCACTATGGACTGAAAGTCCATAGGTTTGGTTCAGACTGAAAGTCTGTAGGTTTTACCCATCACTCAATTATGAAATTTCCTGAATTATCATTTGGTTTTCGGTGATGTTCCA
>JBEEPA010000111.1:0-6247 GCA_041191385.1 Bacteroidota bacterium
AAAAATAGTATTCACGTTAAAAAAGTTTAGTTATGTTTAGTTTTGCAAATTTATTTGGAGGTTCGTCTAAAATTGAAGAATCTTTAACAAAAGAAAGTTATTTAGTAGATGTTAGATCACCTATGGAGTTTAATGCAGGAAGTGTTCCTGGAGCAGTAAATATTCCATTGGATATTATACATCAACATGCAGATAAATTAAAAAATAAAAAACACGTAGTTGTTTTTTGTAGAAGTGGCGCACGAAGCTCACAAGCACAATCGATTTTAAAACGAAAAGGCTTAACTAATGTAGATAATGGAGGTACATGGCAAAGTGTAGCTCAAGCAGTTAAAAATTTAAAATAAGAGTTTTTATGGATTTTAATAGTATAATACAATCGGATAAGCCCGTTTTAATTGATTTTTTTGCTGAATGGTGTGGTCCTTGTAAAACTATGGCACCCATTTTAAAAGAAGTAAAAGATAAAGTAGGCGATAGTGCACAAATTATTAAAATTGATGTAGATAAAAATCCACAATTATCTGCTAAATTTGGGATTAGAAGTGTGCCTACATTAATGATTTTTAAAAGTGGGAAAGAAATGTGGAAACAAAGTGGGGTTTTCCCAAGTAATCAGTTAGTTAATCTTATAAATCAATATAAATAAAAAATGGAAATAAATCAGCCTTGGCCTTGGTATATTGCGGGACCGTTAATTGGATTAACCGTGCCTTTGCTATTAATTTTGGGAAATAAATCTTTTGGTATTAGTTCTTCATTAAGGCATATATGTGCTGCGTGTTTGCCAGCAAATATTCCTTTTTTTAAATATGATTGGAAAAAAGAGGTTTGGAATTTGGTTTTTGTATCAGGAATTTTAATTGGCGGAATAGTGGCTGCATATTTTTTAAATTCGGGTAATCCTATTGAAGTTCATCCAGATTTAACATCAGATTTAGCTCAATACGGAGTGCAAGATTATACTGGATTAGTACCAGTTGAAATTTTTAATTGGCAAAATTTGTTTACAGTTCGTGGTTTTATTATGATGGTTGTAGGTGGATTTTTAGTAGGTTTTGGTACCCGTTACGCAGGAGGTTGTACAAGCGGACATGCTATTATGGGTTTGTCCACTTTACAATGGCCATCTCTAGTAGCTACTTGTTGTTTTATGGTAGGTGGATTTTTAATGGCAAATTTTATTTTACCAATTATTTTAGCACTTTAATATTAATAGATTATGGAAAATATTATAAATGAAAACGAAGAGTTTGAAGTAAGAACAGCTGATAGTATTTGTGTGAACGAGAGTAAATTAGAGCATAAATGGTATCACAACTTTAAATATTTATTGGTAGGAATTGGTTTTGGGATTGTGTTTGTAAAAGCGGAAGTAATTAGCTGGTTTAGAATACAGGAAATGTTTAGGTTGGAATCTTTCCATATGTATGGAATTATAGGAAGTGCGGTAATCGTTGGAGCAATATCTGTTGCGATTATCAAAAAATTTAACATTAAAACTATTTATGGTGAGGAAATCGTTTTTCATGATAAAAAGTTTAGTGTTGGACAAATATATGGTGGTTTTACTTTTGGTTTAGGTTGGGCAATTACAGGAGCTTGTCCTGGGCCGTTATTTGCCCAAATAGGTACAGGTGCTTTTGTAATAATAGTTACATTATTAAGTGCAATTTTAGGGACATGGGTGTACGGTAAAGTTCGAGATAAATTGCCTCATTAATATCTTTTTAGGCGAAGTGAACTTCGCCTTTTTTATTCATTTTAATTTTATAATTAATCAAAATGAAAAAGTTAATTTTAACTTTTACTGCTACTGTATTGTTGGTAATGATTACTTATGGAAATACAGATTCCTTATCAACTGAAAATTCTTTTGGAGAAAAATTATTGAAAGGAAAATTTGAGTTTCATTTTCGAAGTTTTTGGATGCATACAGAAAACCGTGGGATTTTATTAGATTATCAAACTTTAGCAAAAGGTGCAGGTTTAGGATATTATAGTCCGGCTTGGAAAGGTTTACATTTTGGATTTAGTGGATTTTTTGTATTTCAGATTTATCAAATGAATTTACATAAATCGGATCCAACTACACAAAATGGAAATCGATATGAAATTTTGATGTACGATATGAATAATTTTAATAACGATAGAGATCTAGATAGGTTGGAGGATTTTTATATTAGTTATGAAAAAACTAAGCTAAAATTGGTTTTTGGCCGACAAAAAATTAATACACCTTTTTTAAATGAGCAGGATAACCGCATGCGCGCTAATATCTTTAATGGTTTATCTGTAGATTATAAATTTAAAAATTTTAAATTGTATTGTGCTTGGTTAAATGCGGCAACTTTACGCGGAACGGTTCATTGGTATGGTTTAGGTCAAAGTGTTGGGGTTTATCCATTTGGAAGAAATCCTATGGGTAGTTCCGAAAGTTATAAAAATAATACATCAACAATGGGTATAGGAATAATTGCTTCAGAATGGCAAAAAGAATGGGTTAGATATCTTAATCATTTTCAGGCATGGAATTATTTTGCGCAAAATATTTTTAATATGTCCTTTATACAAAACGATTTTAAATATCAAAGTAATCAAGGTAATATAATTATTGGTTTACAAGGTTTTTACCAAAATACTATTGGAGATGGAGGAAATTCTAATCCAGTTTTAAGTTATAGAATGCCAAATGAAAGAACTTTTGGTTTGGGTTCGAGGTTAGAGTGGATTTACAAAAAACATAAGTTGTCTATCAATAATTTATATGTGCATAATAGTGGCAGATTTTTGTTTCCGCGTGAATGGGGAAGAGAACAATTTTATATCAGTTTACCAAGAGAAAGAATAGAAGGAAATGGAGCTGTGAATGCTTATACTTTGTTATACACATTTAAACCGAGTGCTAAAAGATGGTTTGCTCAATGGGGTTTTTCTAAAGTTGATATGCCATCTGTTAATGATTTAGAATTAAATAAATATGGAGTTCCATCTTATTATCATTTATTATTTTTAACGGATTATAAGTTTAATGGATATTTAGAAGGTTTGGATATAAAGTTAATTGCTGTAAATAAATTGTCTCAAAACTCTATCGAAGTGGAAGATATCAATAGAATTAATAGAGTGGATTTGTGGAATTTTAACTGTATTATTGATTATAGATTCTGATTTTAAAACTTGTTTAACATTTTTGTTAAAAACGTTAAACAAGTTTTAAATTTTATTTACTTAGTTTTATTAAATCCATTGGTGAGTATAATCTGATTAATGAACCAGATAATTTTTCGTTTCCAAGTAAGTTTTCATTAGAAGCAAAAAATATCTTTTTATCTGGAAAATCAGCGCTCATTTGATTTAAAAAATCAGATACTTTAGTGTTTTCTTCCGAAACTATAAAAAAAGTAACAATAGCTTCAAATAAAGAACTGTCAATGTCTTTTAAGCTCTCATAAGGAGTATTTATTCCTAAATATATAACTTTGAAATTGTTTTTTCTTAATAAATAATAGGCGTATAAAATACCTAAATCATGCTGTTCCCATTGAGGTAAAAAAAGTAAGTATGTGCTTGAGTTTTGGTTGATTTCTGGAAGCATACCATCTATTGCAACTAGTATTTTTTTGCGAATTAAATTTGATAAAAAATGCTCTTGTGCAGGACTAATTTCATCAATTCCCCACATAATTCCAACTCTGTAAAGAGTTGGATAAATCACCTTTATTAAAGTATCTTCAAAACCAATTTTTAATACACAATGTGAAAAAACTACTTCAAAAGTTATTTCATCAAAATCAATACATGCTTTAATAATGTTATCCACCCATATTTGATAAATACTATCTGAATCATTAGATTCTTCTATCTTTTTAATGATGCTATTTATTTCAATATCACTTAAATTAGATATTTTAGAAATTTTGTAACCGTTATTAATTAAAAAGGAAACGTTAATGAGTTTTTTAAGTTCGTTATCGCTGTATGTTCTGATGTTTGTATCAGTTCTTTCTGGGGTTAATAAGTTGTATCTTTGCTCCCAAATACGAATAGTGTGGGCTTTTACGCCAGTTAATCTTTCTAAATCCTTTATTGTGTGAAATCTCATATTTTTTTTAAATTGGAAACAAATATAAACAAAACTATTTAATTTTGACTAACTGAATACTTTTTGTTTAATATTTTGTTTTGTTAATTAAACAAAATATGTTTTACAAATTTGTTTTATTGAATTGTTAATTATATATTTGTTTCACCAAATTTTGTAAAAGTAAAGTTAATGAGTAAAAGTGTTATAGTTGTTGGTTCGGGGTTTTCTGGTTTGGCTTCTGCTTGTTTTTTGGCTCAAAGTGGAAAAAAAGTGGTTGTTTTGGAAAAAAATAGCTCGCTTGGAGGTCGCGCAAGACAGTTTGAGGTGGATGGTTTTACCTTTGATATGGGTCCAAGTTGGTATTGGATGCCTGAGGTATTTGAAAACTTTTTTAATCAGTTTGGTAAATCGGCTAAAGATTATTACAATTTGATTCGTTTGGATCCTTCTTACAAGGTTGTATGGTCTCAAAAAGATTTTTGGGATATACCTGCAAATTACGAAGCGTTTAAAGATTTATTAGAAACATACGAAAAAGGTGCTGGTGATAAGTTAGATGAATTTATGGCAGATGCTGCTTATAAATATGAAGTAGGAATGGGTAAATTGGTTTTTAATCCAAGTGCTAATCCTTTAAAGTATTTAACTAAAGAAGTGATTGAGGGGATTTTTAAATTACAAATGTTTTCTTCTTTTAGAAGTCATGCTAGAAAGTATTTTAAACATCCTCAAATTTTAGCATTAATGGAGTTTCCTGTTTTGTTTTTAGGAGCAACTGCACAAAAAATTCCAGCATTATATAGTTTAATGAATTTTGCAGATATAAAATTGGGAACTTTTTATCCTGATGGAGGAATGTTTAAAGTGATAGAGGGTATGGTCGATTTAGCAAAATCTCTAGGTGTTGAATTTTATACCAATGCTGAAGTTAAAGAGTTAAAAATCAAAAATCGTAAAATTCAATCTTTAGTAACAACTAATGGAGAGTTTAATTGCGATATAGTTTTGAATACTTCTGATTATCATCATTTTGAAATGGATTTATTACCTAATGATTTCCAAACTTACTCGGAGAAACAATGGGATAAAAAAACCATGGCGCCAAGTAGTTTGTTGTTTTACTTAGGTGTTAACGAAATTATACCTAACTTGCAACATCATAATTTATTTTTTGATGAAGATTTAGATGTTCATGCAGATGAAATTTACGAAAATCCTAAATGGCCTTCACAGCCTTTATTTTATACCTGTGTACCATCTAAAACTGACAAAACTGTGGCTCCAATCGGAAAAGAAAATATTTTTATTTTAATACCAATTGCCTCTAATTTAAAAGATGATGAAGTAACACATCAAAAATTTTACGATTTTGTAATGAATAAATTACAAAAATTTACTGGTGTGGATGTTAAAAGTAAAGTGATTTATAAAAAAACTTTTAGTGGAAGTGATTTTAAATCGGATTATAATGCATATAAAGGTAATGCTTATGGTTTGGCAAATACACTAATGCAAACGGCTTTTTTAAGACCAAGAGTTAAAAGTAAAAAAATAAATAATTTATATCATGCCGGACAGTTAACATTACCCGGACCAGGCATGCCTCCTTCATTAATTTCGGGTGAAATAGTAGCTAAAGAGATTATTAACAATTGGAATTAAAATTTTGAAGTATGATTAAACTATTTAACCAAGTTAGCACAAAGGCTGCTAAAATGATTACGCAAAAATATTCAACTTCGTTTTCATTAGGTATTTCCTTGTTGGATAAAGAATTACAACAACATATATATAATATTTATGGTTTTGTGCGTTTTGCTGATGAAATTGTAGATACTTTTCATGACTATGATCAGGAAAAATTGTTAAAAGAGTTTAGGGTTGATACTTATAAGGCTTTAGATAGAGGTATTAGTTTAAATCCTGTTTTACACGCTTTTCAAATTACTGTAAATAAATACAATATTTCCCGAGATTTAATTGATTGTTTTTTAAACTCCATGGAAATGGATTTGCATAAATTGGACTATGATTATAAAACATTTAAACAGTATATTTTAGGCTCTGCAGAAGTTGTTGGTTTAATGTGTTTAAAGATTTTTTGTTTAGGTGATGAAAAGTTATACGATCAGTTAACTCCAAATGCGATGTCGTTGGGTA
>JBEEPA010000112.1:0-5856 GCA_041191385.1 Bacteroidota bacterium
TTGGATATTAAATTTACTTGAGAAATAGCAACTTTTTTAGGTACCACAGTAAGTTGTAAATAATTCATTACATTACTAAGTTGGTCCATTCCACGCATATTTCCTTGTCGGCCGGATGCTACTCCAACCAAAGCCACTTTTTGTCCGCTTAATTTTTTAGGATTCCATCCATCAATAAAAGCCTTTACAATACCTGCATATGAACCATTGTACTCAGGCGATACAATTACAATTTTACTAGCATTGTAAATGTATTTTTCGGTAATGGCATTAAATTTTTCGTTTACATTACCATATAAAGCAGTAAATAAAAAATCGTGAGGTAAATCGGTTAAATCTAATATTTGTGATTCAACAGAATAATCTTTCAACAAGTTTTGATAATGTTTTGCGAACTTAATTGTTTGATTATTCGCTCTATTCGTTCCAGAAATTATAGTTACCATAAAAGTTATTAACAATGATTTTAAAAATGTTCATAAATCCGTCTTTCACAACCACCCTATTGTTTTATTTTTGCAAATGTAAGTGATAAACTTTCCGTTTGCTTGTTAAAAATTATCAATAAAATCTAACTGTTAATGCAATTAACTTATTATGCACAAAATGATAATTAATTCATCAATTTTAGATTTAAAAATTTAAAAAATAGCTAACGAAAATTGGTTCACAATTAACATTATAATATCAATCAATGGCAAAAATTATAGCAATTGCTAACCAAAAAGGAGGTGTGGGAAAAACTACAACCGCAATTAACTTAGCGGCAAGTTTAGCAGTTTTGGAGAAAAAAGTTTTATTGGTAGATGCTGATCCACAGGCAAATTCTACATCTGGTTTGGGTTTTGATCCCCAAAATATTACCAATGGTATTTACGAATGTTTGATTCAGGAATCGGAGCCAAAGGACGTAATTTTAAAAACCGAAACACCAAATTTGGAAATTTTACCAGCACATATTGATTTAGTAGGGGCGGAGTTGGAAATGATTAATTTGCCAAATCGCGAAAAAATGATGCGTTTGGTGTTAAGTAAAATAGAGAAAAATTACGATTTTATTTTAATCGACTGTTCACCTTCATTAGGTTTGTTAACGGTTAATGCTTTAACGGCTTCTAACTCGGTAATTATTCCAGTGCAATGCGAGTATTTTGCAATGGAAGGGTTGGGTAAATTATTAAATACCATCAAAATTGTTCAAACACGTTTAAACGAGGATTTATATATTGAGGGAATTGTTTTAACTATGTATGATGGAAGGTTGCGTTTGCATAATCAAGTAGTGGAGGAAATTAAAATGCATTTTCAGGATTTGGTTTTTGATACCATTGTGCAACGTAACACAAAATTAGGCGAAGCACCTAGTCATGGACAATCCGTAATTATGCATGATGCAACTTCAAAAGGAGCAATTAATTACTTAAATTTAACACGTGAGTTGTTGCAAAAAATCAATCAAACTGCAATGGACAACGAGCAAAAAATTATTGAATAAATTTTATTACAATGAGTGGAAATAAAAAAGCTTTAGGTAGAGGGTTAGATGCTTTGTTAGGCAATGCGGAGGCGGATTATAATAGATCTAGAAAAAATAACGAAAACAATGCAGAGCCTTCAACGGGGTCCATTGCCGAAATTGAGATTAGTTTAATAGAAACCAATCCTTTTCAACCTCGAACCGAGTTCGAAAAAGAGGCTTTGTTAGAGTTAGCGGCATCTATTAAAGAGCATGGATTGATACAACCTATTACCGTAAGGAAATTAGATAGCAACAAATACCAATTAATATCAGGTGAGCGCCGTTTTAGGGCTTCGCAAGCAGCCGAATTAACAAAAATTCCTGCTTATATTAGGGTAGCCAACGATCAAAGTATGTTGGAGATGGCGTTGGTAGAAAATATTCAACGTAAGGATTTAAACGCAATAGAGGTGGCTTTATCTTACAAACGTTTAATTGATGAGTGTGATTTAACACAGGAAGAATTGGCAAAAAAAGTTAGTAAAAATCGTTCGTCGGTTACCAATACATTGCGATTGTTAAACTTACCTGTAGAAATTCAATCTGCAATCATCGAAAATAAAATTTCATTTGGACATGCACGCGCAATTTTAGCTTTAAGTGATGAGGAAATTCAATTATATTTGTTGGATTTAATTATTTCGCAAGAATTATCTGTTCGTCAAACCGAGGATTGGATTAAAGAAAGTAAACAACAAGAAAAAAACGCAGCAACTGAGATTGATGTGAAAACCAAAGAAAAAAACACTTCGGTTTTATCCTTACAAAATCAAAATATTTTATCCGATTTACAAACTTCGTTAAAGAAAAAAATCGATTTAAATGTAAATGAAAAGGGTAAAGGGAAAATCACAATTCATTTTAAAAACAATGCCGAATTTGAAGAAATTTTGGCTTTATTAGATAGATAATATGTCGAAAAGTATAGCAATTCAAAACGTAAACATCGTTAACGAAGGTGAAATTTATACAGCTTCGGTTTGGATTTTTAACGGAATTATTCAGGAGATTTCTGAGGATCCAATTGAGGAAGAAGTAGATGAAGAAATTGATGGTACGGGTTTATATTTAATGCCAGGTATTATAGATGGACAAGTGCATTTTAGAGATCCAGGTTTAACACATAAAGCCGATTTAAATTCCGAAACTCGCGCAGCTGTTGCAGGAGGTGTTACATCCTTTTTTGATATGCCCAATACAGTGCCTAATGCATTAACTCCTGCTTTGGTGGAGGAAAAAAATAGTATTGCAGCACAAAAATCTTTGGCAAACTATTGTTTTATGTTGGGTATCAATAACGATAATGTGGATGAGGTTTTGGCTACAGATACCTCAAAATATCCTTGTTTAACAGATGATGGATTGTACTTTACTAAAAAAGGTAATTTATTAGCAGATAGTCCGCAAATACTAGAGAAAATATTTAGTAAATCAAAAACTATGTTGGCTATACACTCGGAATTGGAAGCAATTATTGAGGCAAATGAAGAAAAATTTAAAGCACAATATGGTGATGATGTTCCAGTAGAATTGCATCCAATAATTCGTAGCGAAGAGGCTTGTTACCAATCTACAGTTCGTGCAATCGAATTGGCAAAAAAACACAATGCGCGTTTACATATTTTACATTTATCTACTGCTAAGGAAACAGATTTATTCGATAATTCGATTCCTTTGGAGGAAAAAAAGATTACAACAGAGGCAAGCGTACATCATTTATGGTTTACCGATAAAGATTATGCACGTTTGGGAAAAAAAATTAAGTGGAATCCGGCTATTAAAACACAAAAAGATAAAGATGGTTTATTAGCTGCTGTTTTGGACGATAGAATTGATATTATTACAACCGACCATGCTCCACATGCTTGGGAGGAAAAGGATAAGCCTTATTTTCAATCTATGTCGGGAGCGCCATTGGTGCAACATTCTTTGGTTACTATGTTAGAGTTTTACCACGAAGGAAAAATTTCGTTGGAAAAAATCGTAGAAAAAATGAGTCACAATGTAGCTATTTTATACGGTATCAACGATCGTGGTTTTATCCGTGAGGGTTATGCAGCCGATTTAACTTTAGTGGATTTAAATAAAAAATGGACTGTTAAAAAGGATAATATTTTGTATAAATGCGGTTGGAGTCCTTTGGAGGGTTATACATTTAAATCCAAAGTAATACATACCTTCGTTAACGGAAATCATGTGTACAACAACGGAGAATTTAACGAATCCCAAAAAGGCGAAAAACTAAGCTTTTACCAACGAGAATTTTAATTAAAAAACGCCCAACCGGGCGTTTTTTGTTTGATACCCAAAAAACTATATATTTTATGCGTTTAGTTTCTCCCGAAAATTTTTACCTTTAGTGTGAAGATTATAACCACTTTTGTAGTTTATGAACAAAATTACCTTATACGGTTTAGTACTACTTTTACTTTTGCTTATTTTAAATGTAAGTTTAGGAGCAATTACTATAGAATGGGAGGAGATTTTTAAAGGTAATTCGAAGTTTGAATGGCAAAAATGGTTGGTGATTAACGATCGTTTACCAAGGAGTTTTTTGGCTTTTTTGTGTGGGGCAAACTTGGCATTGTGTGGAGCAATGATGCAAAGTGTTTTTAACAACCCTTTGGCGGGTCCAACTACTTTAGGTATAAATTCGGGCGCAAGTTTGGGTGTTGCAGTTAGTATATTTTTAGGCTCGTATATACCTTTTATGTATCCTCAAATTTCTATTTTATTTTTTGCTTTTGTGGGTGCCTTGTTGTTTTTGTTTGTTTTATTGTATTTCCACAAGGTTTTTAAATCTATTACTACACTTTTGATAATTGGTTTGTTGCTGGGCTATGTAAGTTTTTCTTTTATCGAAATATTTATAAAATTTGCTCAATCTAAAAATATACAAAACTTTGCCTTTTGGGGAATGGGAAGTTTTAATAATTCCAATTGGTTAATGGTTTGTATTTTATCTATAGTGTCTATTTATAGTTATGTTTTTGCGTTTAAAAAAACCAACTTATTTAATTTGTTGTTATTGGGTAAAGATGAGTTGCAATTGATGGGATATAATATGCAAAAAAACCGATTGCATATATTTATAATTGTTGGGATTTTAGTTGCCACTGTTACCGCCTTTGCAGGACCTTTAGCATTTGTTGGAGTAGCTATTCCTAATGCTATTAAAATGATTAGTAAACAATCTAACCACCAGTTTATATTTAAACAAAGTATTGTTTGGGGCGGAATTTTATGTTTATTTGCCGATTTTTTAACCAGAGGCGTACTGTGGGATACAATTTTACCTATTAATGCCATTTTATCGCTATTGTCCTTACCTATTATTTTTATCTTTTTATTTCAAAATAAATATCATGGAAATTAAGTGTAAAAATACAAGTATTGGATATCAAAGTGTTTTAATTCAGGATATTAACTTCCAATTTACTTCCGGAAATATTTATGTAATTACCGGAAAAAATGGCGAAGGAAAAACATGTTTGGTGCGTACTTTAGCCGGGTTAACACCTGTATTGGGGGGCGAAATTTTACACGATATACCTTTGCAAAAAATTGGTTTTTTAAATCATTTTAAGCCATCCATGCCTAATATTACTGTGGAGGAATATTTACAATATGGCATACATTCCGCACAACACAAATGGATACAAAAATTACATATCGATAAATGGTTACAAAAATCTATTCATCATTTAAGCGATGGCGAATTTAAAAAAGTAGCCTTGTGCAGGCAGTTACTTAAAAATCCGCAATTGTTAATTTTGGATGAACCTACTAATTTTTTGGATAGAGAAAATAAAAAAGATTTGGCTTTATTGTTACAAGAAATTAAAAATGATTGTGTAGTGATTGTAGTTAGCCACGACGAACACTTTTATAATTCTTTAAGTACAGAATATATTTTAGAGGTTAGAGATTATAAACTTATTTAGTTATTTGATTGTAAGTGGTTTCACGCAAAAAAGATTTATAGGATAAAATGAGGTATCTAATCAATTGTAGAAATAAAAAAACAATACAATTTCTTTGTTACTTAAACCTGAAGTTTTTGCGATAAGTTTGCCCGAAGAATTATATATGGATTCACCATTTATTCGCCCTACATTACCTCCTCTTTCGTTAAATAAACTGCTTCCGTTTACTCGTCCAATTAATCTTCCCGAAGCATCGTAAATTCTATCTTTATTCAATTTCCCTTTCAACCTACCAGAAGCATCATATACTTTATCTCCGTTTACATAACCTAATTTCCTGCCTGATGCATCGTAAAAACTATCTCCACTTACTCTCCCCATTTTTCTACCAGAAGCATCGTAAATCGTTTG
>JBEEPA010000113.1:0-5170 GCA_041191385.1 Bacteroidota bacterium
ACCGTTCTATTATCATTAAAAAATGTTCGTCTCGAATTAGGAAACCAATTATTGGTAAACGAAAGCTCTTTAACAACATCTTCCCCCATTTCCTCAATACCTAAAAAAACTTTCCAAAAAATAGTATTATCATTATAAAATAAAGCAAATAAATGTTTGCTATCATCAAAATACTTAAAAGTATCAGCTAAATTTCGATTTGGATAATAATAAGTGTATATAGCCGATAATCCAATACCACATAACACATGAATCACTAAAAAAAAAGGCAAAACAAACCTTTTTAAACCTGTTGTTTTAGATAACCAACTAGTAGAAAAACATGCTAACAAAAAAACAAAAAAGAAAATTGGAAAAAATAAATATACCATAAATTGCATGGATATCATTGTTTTTAGTTTGCTATAGCTACAAATCAAAAAAGCCACAATATTGTGGCTTTAAAAAATATAAAGTTGCTTTAGCAATTATTTCTTATGTCTTCCTTCGGAAGAAACAGTTAATTTTTTTCTACCTTTAGCTCTTCTTTTAGCTAAAACCTTACGACCATTAGCAGTAGCCATGCGCTCTCTAAATCCGTGTTTATTTCTTCTTTTTCTTACCGATGGTTGAAATGTTCTTTTCATCTCTATATATATTTAAAAATGTTCTACAGAATTAATTACCTTTTTAAAGGGGTTGCAAAGATACGTTATTTTTTAATTCCTCAAAATAAAACTACAATTTATTTGTAAAAAAACACAAAGTTTATACTTCAATTAAACTTAAACCTTAACTTTATTGAAGTAAAAGTAAAATATGTTTAAATTTTTGTTTCCATGTTTTTTGTTTTTGGCTTGTAGCTCATCTAAAATTCGAAATCAAAATAATATTCAAAAGTTACAGGGAAAATGGCAATTAATTGAGTTTAGAGGTGTGGGAATAACTTCCTCAAACAATATGATATTAGATATTCAAGAAAATAATAATTTACATTTTAAAGGTATTTGCAATGAAATAGTGGGAGAATGGTGGGAAGATAAACACCCTACATTAATTCAATTTAAAAATCTTTCCATAACCGATGAATTTTGTGAAACAGTACATTACGATAAATTCATCTATGAAATGTTTATACAAACTAACAATTTTACTATTCAAAATGATACTCTTATATTGAATAATTTTAAAATTGCCTCATTATGTAAATGGATTAAAATAAAAGAATAAATCTTCCTAAACAATCTATTTTCAACGCTCATTAATAAGAAATTTATAAAATTATCCCATGAAATATTGTAGGTTTTTACAGCAATAATTTATATTTTCGCTACATGATATATCCTATAGTAGCTTACGGTAGTTCAATTTTACGCAAAGAATGTGTTGAAATTGATGAATTAAACGACGAAATTAAACGGTTAATTAACGACATGTTTGAAACCATGTATGATGCGGATGGTGTGGGTTTAGCGGCACCTCAAATTGGTAAAAACTTACGTTTATTTGTGATTGATGCTTCGCCTTTTAGTGAGGATGAACCCGAATTGGAAAACTTTAAAAAGGTTTTTATCAATCCCGAATTAATTTCAGAATCGGGTAAAAAATGGTCGTTTAAAGAAGGTTGTTTAAGCATTCCTGGGGTTAGAGAAGAGGTTAGCCGACATGAAACTTTAGTGTTAAATTACTTAGATGAAAACTTTGTTGAACACGAGGAAACTTTTTCGGGTTTAGCAGCAAGAGTTATTCAACACGAATATGACCATATCGAAGGAATTTTATTCACGGATAAAATTAACACATTAAAACGCCAGTTAATTAAAGGAAAATTAAACGACATTGCAAAAGGGAAATTTAATGCAGATTACAAAATGAAATTAATAAAGTAAGTATTCTCAATGTTGCAACACAAAATTAAAAATAAACAATCGGGCATTTTATTGTATGGCTTAACGCCTCCAAAAATTGATATCAACGAAAGTAAAATTGAATCTATAGCTAAAAAACAAATTAATCGTTTGCAAAACATTAGTTTAGACGGTTTAATTTTATACGATATTCAGGACGAATCCTCACGCACAGATATTCCCAGACCATTTCCATTTAGTCCAACTTTATCCCCCGAAGTATATAGTAAAAACTATTTACAAGGTTTGGAAATTCCAAAAATCATATACAAAAGTGTAGTAAAATACTCTCCAATAGAATTGGAAAAATGGATACAAGAAAACGAAAAGGAAATTGGTTTATCTGTTTTTGTAGGGAGTCCGTCTAAAACACAACAAAATAACTTAAGCTTAGTACAAGCTTACGAAATAAAAAAATCTACACACTCCCCTATTTTATTAGGCGGCGTAACTATACCCGAGCGACACGCTAAAAAAGGCGACGAACATTTACGTATTATTCAAAAAAGCGAAAAAGGATGTACGTTTTTTGTTTCGCAATGTGTGTATAGCATCAACAATACCAAAGATTTTTTATCGGATTACTATTATTATTGTACCGAAAACAAAATAGAAATGGTGCCCATCATTTTTACACTTACGCCATGCGGATCCTTAAAAACTTTACAATTTATGGAATGGTTAGGAGTGGAAATTCCTAAGTGGTTAAAAAATGATTTACAACACTCCACCAATATTTTGGAACAATCAGTGGAATTATGCAAAACCATAGCACACGAAATAATTGATTATTGTAAACCTAAAAATATTCCTTTTGGTTTTAATATCGAAAGTGTAGCAATTCGAAAGGAAGAAATTGATGCATCCATAGATTTATTATCCTACTTGGAGCAATTGTTAAAAAAGAGTTTGGGTTAAAATCCAACTAAAACAGCATTAAATTAAAAAAATATAGTAAATTAGAAATCTTAAAATTAAAACCTATGTTAAATATTGTACTTTTTGGACCTCCAGGAGCTGGAAAAGGGACTCAATCCGAAAAATTATTAGCTAAATATGGCTTAATTCACTTATCAACAGGTGATATATTACGTGCCGAAATAAAAGCTGGAACTCAGTTAGGTATCCAAGCAAAAGAATTGATGGATAAAGGAAATTTAGTGCCAGATAGCATTATTATTGGAATGATTGATTCCAAAATTAGCAACAACCCTCAAGCGAACGGATTTATTTTTGACGGATTCCCAAGAACAGAAGTTCAAGCAGCAGCTTTGGATGAATTATTACAAAATAAAGGAACAGGAATTACCTTGATGTTATCCTTACAAGTGGAAGAAAAAGAATTAATTACCAGATTGTTAGAAAGAGGAAAAACCAGCGGTAGAGCAGATGACCAAAACGAGGAAATTATTGCCAATCGAATTAAAGTTTACAATGATCAAACTTCTGTTTTGGTAAATTATTACGATAAACAAAATAAACACGTAGGTATTAACGGTATTGGTGCTATCGATACTATTTTTAATAACTTATGTTCAGCTATAGATCAGGCTGCAAAAACATTATAATTTTATATTTTTTGATAAAAAAGCATGGTTTTGCCATGCTTTTTTTTATTTATCGTACTTTTGCATTTTAAGCACAAATAAACATGTCGAATCCAAACTTTATTGATTACGTTAAAATTTATCTTCGCTCCGGAAAAGGTGGAGCTGGCTCTCACCATTTTTACAGAGATAAATTAACTTCTAAAGGAGGCCCAGATGGTGGAGATGGTGGACGAGGCGGACATATTATTTTAGTTGGAAACAAACAACACTGGACCTTATTGCACCTTAAATACCGTAAACATATTATGGCTACAGATGGAGAAATTGGAACTGGCGGAGGTAGCTCGGGTAAATCTGGCGAAGATGTTTATATTGATGTTCCTTTAGGTACGGTAGTAAAAGATGCCGAAACGGGAGAAATTGAAATCGAAATTGTGGAGGACGGACAAGAATATATTATTTTAGCTGGTGGTAGAGGCGGTTTGGGTAATACCCACTTTAAAACTTCTACGAATCAATCTCCTAAATATGCACAACCGGGCGAAGATGGTCGCGAGGCATGGAAAATACTAGAATTAAAAGTTTTAGCTGATATTGGTTTAGTAGGCTTTCCTAATGCTGGAAAATCTACTTTATTGTCGGTTTTAAGTGCTGCAAAACCCGAAATTGCAGATTATCCTTTTACTACTCTAAAACCCCAATTAGGCATTGTACAATACAGAAATTATCAATCCTTTGTTGTAGCTGATATACCTGGGATTATCGAGGGAGCGCATGAAGGTAAAGGGTTAGGATTAAGATTTTTACGCCATATTGAGCGTAACTCCATTTTATTATTTTTAGTTCCTGCAGATGCTAAGGATATTTTAGACGAATATCATATTTTATTAAACGAATTAGAGAAATTTAATCCTGAATTAATGAAAAAAGATAGATTTTTAGCGATATCCAAAAGTGACATGCTAGATGAAGAATTGAAAGATGAAATTAAAAAATCTTTACCTAAAGATTTGCCATTTTTATTTATCAGCTCCATGGTAAACGAAAATATCCAACAACTAAAAGATGAATTATGGAAATTGTTGGTTAAAAACCCTTTAACAGATCATGCATAGTATTTTAGAATGGGACTATGCTATTTTTCAATGGATTAACTCGCACCAATCCTATTATCTAAATATTATTTTTAAAATAATTAGCGGAAAACTTACATGGATTCCTCTTTATCTTTTTTTGGTTTACAAACTTTATAAACAATTAGGAAAAAAGGTATGGTGGAGTATTTTTTTATTAGTTGTACTTATAATTTCTTCCGATTTAATAGCTACTTATACAAAAGATACTGTTAAGCGTCCTCGACCTTGCAATCCCGATTCCTACTTTGAAGGAAATGTAAATACCGTAGATAAAAATTACCAAACCGAACATCATTTATGCGATAATCAATTCGGATTTTACAGTGGACATTCAGTTAACAACGCTGCAGCATATGTGTTTTTTTTGTGTTGGTTTTTAAAAATCAAAAAAAATAAAATCAAACTTTTACTCCTAGCCCTTTGGCCAATCAGCATAGCCTACAGCAGAATTTACTTAGGATTGCATTACCCAACTGATGTAAGCGCAGGAATCCTAATCGGCACCCTTACCGCATATATTTTTTATTTAGTTAATGTTAAAATATATCGTTACAAATTTTTGTAAATAACCTTATTTTGTAAATCATTTGGATAATTT
>JBEEPA010000114.1:0-8643 GCA_041191385.1 Bacteroidota bacterium
AAGGACAAGTGTAGGTATTGGAGAGTTAAAATCTGAAATGGAAAAACAAGCTGATGAACATTTAGTTAAGTTAGCAAATGAATTAATAAAAAAACATCCTCAAATTAAGTTAAGTTTAGAGTATAAATATGGCGCTTTAAGTGATTTAATTCATCAAAACCAAAAAGAAGATTATGATTTTATTGTAATGGGAACTAAAGGAAGTTCGGGATTAAAAGAAGTTTTTTTAGGTTCTAATACTTGGGATGTTATAGCAAATACCAATATTCCAGTTTTATCTGTTCCACAAATGGTTGATTTTAAACAGGATATAAAATTATTATTTGCTATAGATCCTTATAATTTACCATCCAAAAAAGTTATTGAAATCCTACTTAAAATGGAAGAATATACTTCCTTTGACATAAACATTTTGGTAATAAAAAATAATGGAGATTTTAAATTAAACGAAATAAACGAATTATTTAAAGGAATACGTTTTAACTTAATAATGGCTGAAAATGAAGATGTTGAAGAAGCTATAGAAATTTACCAACAAAAAAAACACATCGATTTATTAGTAATGGTAAATCAAAAAAGATCATTTTGGGAAAATTTATTTCACAACAGTATCACAAAAAAATTAACATTTCATTCTAAAAGTCCGCTATTAACAATAAAAGATTAAATAAAAGATTATGATAAATGCAATTATTTGGGATGTAAGTCCTACATTATTTAAAATTGGTCCATTAGAAATTAGATATTACGGATTATTGTGGGCAACATCATTTTTAATAGGATTTTCGATTGTAAAAAAGATATTTATAAAAGAAGGAAAACCAGTAGAATTAATGGATCCTTTGTTATATTCGGTATTGATAGGAGCTGTTTTAGGCGCAAGATTAGGTCATGTATTTTTTTACGATTGGCAGGATTATAAAGACAATTTAGGAGATATTTTTAAAATTTGGGAAGGAGGATTAGCGAGTCATGGAGGAGCCATAGGTGTTTTGTTAGGATTATTTTGGTTTAGCAAATATAAACTAAAAGGAAGTTTTTTGTGGATTACAGATAGAGTAGTAATTGCAGTTGCATTAAGTGCATTTTGTATACGTTTAGGTAATTTTTTTAATAGCGAAATTGTTGGTACACAAACAACCTTACCTTGGGGAGTAGAGTTTAAACAACTAAAATATTATCCACCAGGAACGGTGTTGCATCCAGCACAAATGTACGAAGGGTTGGCATATTTATTTATATTTGCATTATTGATTTATTTATACAAAAAACAAGCATTTTTCCCAAAAGAAGGAAGAATTTTAGGCTTGTTTTTAATGCTTGTTTTTACAGTTAGATTTTTTGTGGAAACCGTTAAGGAATCTCAAGGAGGAATAGAAAATAGTTTTGGAAATGTATTAACTTCCGGACAAATTTTAAGTATTCCATTTATTTTGATTGGTGTTTATTTATTGTTTTTCAGAAAAAAAGCAGTTTAAGAAAACATGTTGTTGTATATTGTAAAAAGGATATTAATATTTATACCTACATTATTTTTAATTTCCATATTAGCATTTGTTATAAGTGTTAATTCACCAGCTGATCCAGTAGAGCAACTTACACGAGCAGCAAGTATGGAAGGTGGAGTTGAGGATAAAAACTCAGCAGAAAACTCAATAAAAAACGAAATCCGAAAAAAACTAGGCTTGGATTTACCCTTGTTTTATATGAGTTTAGCATCTTGGGCTGATTGTGATACATTACATTTAATACCCGAAAAAAAATCTAGGGAAAATTTGTCTAGATTAGTAAAAAAATATGGAAATTGGCAAAATGTTCAAAATTACAACCATCAATTAATCCAATTTCATAATCTTGTAAAAACTACCGAATATACTACTGAACAATTAGAAATTAGTACAGATTTAAGTTTTTTAGTTTTAAATCTTCAGCAAATCAACCAACACGAAAGTATAAATCAAAATTTTGTAGAAATTAACAATAAAATTCAAATAATCAATAATTCCTCATTACAAATAGCCTTTCAAGAAGTAAAAAAAAGCTATGAGTACCTTGTAAATCATTCGGGCGGAATACAGCGTTTTTTGCCAAAATTAAAAATTAACGGATTGCAAAATCAGTATCATTTATGGTTGTTTGGCGACATTGGTTTAGATGAAAAAAGAGGTAAAAATGGTGTGTTAATGGGTGATTTTGGCAATTCCTATTCTGATAATCAACCAATAATACAAAAAATCGGAAGTAAATTTTTTTATTCCTTTATTCTAGTTATGTTATCTATTTTTATATCCTACCTAGTAAGTATTCCTTTGGGTATATATGCTGCCTATAAAAAAGATCAAAAATTTGATAGGATTAGTTCCGTTTTAGTTTTTATGTTGTATTCACTTCCTGGGTATTTTGTGGGAACAATTTTATTGTATTGGTTTGCCAATCCCGATAACTTTGTTTGGTTTCCAATTGGCGGTGTAAAAGATGCATCAATTTATCAGGAAAATTGGAGTGTATTTCAAAAAATATCCCATCAAGCACCATATTTTGTTTTGCCATTGATTACTTATACCTATAGTTCTTTTGCTTTTATTAGTAGAATGATAAGAGGAAGCATGGTAGAGGTTTTACAACAAGATTATATTCGCACAGCAAGAGCTAAAGGACTAAGCGAAAAACGAGTGATTTTGGTACATGCTTTACGTAATTCATTATTACCTATAATAACTATGATTGCCGATATTTTTCCAGCTGCATTGGGTGGTTCGGTGATTTTAGAAACCATATTTTCAATACCAGGGTTAGGTTTAGAAATTTACACAGCAGTTATTTCAACAGATATTCCAATGATTGTTGCAGTGTTTACCCTTACAGGTTTATTAACTGTTGTGGGCTATTTGGTTTCCGATATTTTGTATGCTATTGTTGATCCACGAATAACCATTAAATAAAAACAGATGAACGAGTTTAATTTTAAAAAATACGCTTGGAGTAAATTTAAGCAAAATAAACCCGCTTTATGGTCGTTCAGAATTTTGATAGCAATAATTTTAATAGCGCTATTTTCGCCATTTATAGCCAATGAGCAACCTTTGTATGTTAATTGGGAAGGAAATAAGCTTTATCCAGCTTTTAATACTTTAACCACAAAAAGCAAAACCGATTCTATTTGGTTAAACAACTCTAAAAAATGGGAAGTAATTTATTATGATAGAATAGATTGGAGAAGTGTTTCTGCAGATTTTAAATTATTTGCTCCAATTGCATATAGTGCAGAGTTTAACGATACCTATAACAGAGATTTTATAGCACCATGGGATAACCAAAGATATAAAAACGATAAAGGTGAAATTACAAGCGTACCTTGGTATTTAAAACACTGGTTGGGAACAGATAAAATTGGTAGAGACGTAGCAGCAGGATTGGTTCATGGGGCAAAAATTTCTATGTTTATAGGTTTGATTTCTATTGTTTTAGCCGGAAGCATAGGTTTGTTATTGGGTACTGTGGCAGGTTTTTTTGGTGATAATACTATTAAAATATCTCGTATTCAAAAAGTTATGATTTGGATTTTTGTAGTTTTGGGTTATTTTTTCAGTTTTGAAACCAGTGGTTATATTATAACCGAAACCTTCGAAAGTGGAAACAATACTCTAGGATTTATTTACTTTTTTACAGCAATAATATTTTGGATATTTATAGTGTTTTTGGGCTATAAAATAGGCTCAATTCTTCATTTTATTCCTTATTTAAACCATAAAAAATTTTTAAAAGTAGATAGTTTGATTTCTAGAATTATCGAATTGCTAAATTCATTGCCTACCTTAATTTTAATTATTACTGTTGCAGCTATTATGAACGAACGTAGTTTAACAGTTTTAATTTTAATTATTGGTTTAACTTCATGGACTGGAATAGCAAGATTTATGCGTGCAGAAATGATGAGAATTAGGAATTTAGAGTATATACAAACGGCTAAAGTTATGGGATTTGGTTATCGTAAAATTTTATGGAAACATGCATTTCCTAATGCCGTTCCACCAGTTTTTGTAAGTTTGGCGTTTGGTGTTGCTGGTGCAGTTTTAGTAGAGAGTGGATTGTCGTTTTTAGGCATTGGCGTACCAGATGAAATGGTAACTTGGGGGAGTTTACTAAGTTTAGGCCGACAAGAATTTGAGGCAAGTTGGTTGGTTATTTTCCCTGGTTTAGCCATATTTACAACCATTACTATTTTTAATTTAATTGGCGAAGGTTTAAGAGATGCTTTAGATCCTAGGTTGAAAAAAAATAACGAATAGCTAAAAATTGAAAAGCTATAAATCACTTAAAAAAGGGATTGAATCCTAGTTTTTTTCATCTTAGTTTTGATACATATTAAATTTTAATTTTATGTGCAAAACTATTTTAGCCAACAATTCTATAGGATGTATTTCATATTGTTTTAATCAGCAAATATTCTCGGTAGCCATAGGTAATATTTTTATAAATTTAAATGCCATTGCTTTAAGCCAGCTTAAAAGTGCCATTAAAAATAGTAGAGATGAATTGTATAAACGAAACCATAGTTTTCAGCGTGTATTTTTAGAAACACCTTTGGAAAATTTCTTTTTATCCTTTAATACCGAGGAGGTTAACGATTGCTTAGAGCTGTTTTTTGAAGCAGAAATGGAGTTGAGCTATCAAAATTTGTTAATTGAATGTGGAATAGTGTAATTTTTATTTTTTAATCACTTCCCACATATTTAAAATTATTGGAGAAATGATAAGTATAAACCAAATACTTTGTATTAAACTATCCGCAATAATAAAACGATTTTCAAATTTTAATATTCGTTTATTAACCAAAATAAGGATAGTACGAATAAAAAGGTTTATTAAAAAAAATAGAAAAAAATTAAACGAATTTGAGTTGATAGAATGATTAAAATTTAATTGAACATATTGATTAAAGTCTCTAGAAAATCCACAAGTTATACAATCTATACCATAAATACTTTTTACTGTACAATGTATTGAAGTATCAGAATGAACAAAAAAACCGGAATAAATGAAAATTAATCCAATTATTCCGGCTAAAATTATATTTACAATTTTGTATGTACTCAAAAATATTAATTTAACGAGTCATTTTCATTTAACATTTCAGCTTCTTCTTGGATTTGCTCACCCATAGATTCGATGCTTTCTTGTAATTCTTTAATGTCTTCAGGATTTGCATTTTCTATTGCGTTACCAATAGTATTAACAGCTGCAGCAAAAACTAATACCCAAACAATTGCAATAACAGTTCCAACAATCGAAATAATTAAACCAGCAGTTCCTAAGCCTTTTTTTGCGTTGGCTTTTTTAGCTTGAGAAATTGAGATTGCAGATAATACGATACCTGTTGTTCCAATTATAATTCCCCAAAACGAAAAACATGGAATAAATGATACAATTAACCCTACAATACCTAAAACTAAACCTGCGATACCTAATGCTTTACCCGCATTTGAATTTTGAATTTCTGACATTTTTTTATTTTTTATTAATGAATAATTGAAAGCAAATTTAAGGCAATTTTTAAATAATCAAAATTTTAAGTTAAATTTTTTAAAAAATATATAAAACTACCCCCACAACCTTTTTAGCCATTGCCAAATGGTGGTTTCTTTGGGGTTGTTGTTGGGGATGTAAAATTGCTCGGTAACGGAATCTGGAAGGTAGGTTTGTTTTACAAAATTACCCTCGTAATCGTGTGGGTATTTGTAGTTTTTACCGTAATCTAAATTTTTCATCAATTGCGTTGGTGCGTTTCGTAAATGTAAAGGAACCGGAATGTTTCCTGTTTTTTTAACGTACGCTAGGGCATTATTTATGGCGTTGTATGCCGAATTGCTTTTGGGCGAAGTGGCTAAATAAATAACCGTTTGGCTTAAAGGAATCCTACACTCTGGATAGCCAATTTTTTCCACAGCAGTAAAACAATTTGTAGCTATTACCATTGCAGTTGGATTGGCTAAACCAATGTCCTCGGAGGCAGAAATAAGTAACCTACGTGCTATAAATTTTGGGTCCTCACCACCCTCAATTAATCGGGCTAAATAATACACTGCGGCATCAGGATGACTTCCACGAATGGATTTGATTAAAGCCGATGCTAAATCGTAGTGCTGTTCGCCATCTTTATCAAACAACAAAGGGTTGGTTTTGATTACTTTACGAACCATTTCGTTGGTAAAGTTGCTTGCTTGAGGAAACTGATTGAGAATTAATTCAAAATTGTTTAACAATCTACGCGCATCACCTCCTGATAATTGCGTAAGTTCCTCTATTTCAACAATCTCAACTTTTCTGTTTTTTAAAACTTCATCTTTTTGTAAAGCATTTTCCAACAATTGTTTTAATTCGGAAATACTTAAAGCATTTAAAGTATAAACCTGACAGCGTGATAACAATGCGCTATTTACTTCAAAACTAGGATTTTCGGTAGTGGCACCAATTAAAGTAATTACACCTTTTTCCACTGCACCCAACAAGGAATCCTGTTGCGATTTACTAAAACGGTGAATTTCATCAATAAATAAAACAGGCGTTTTACCACCCGAAAACAAACTTTTTTCGGATGCTTTATCAATAATTTCACGTACATCTTTTACACCAGCATTTATGGCGCTTAAAGTATAAAAAGGGCGTTGTATGTGTTGAGCAATAATTTGAGCCAAACTGGTTTTTCCCACACCCGGAGGACCCCAAAAAATCATAGAGGGCAAATAACCCGATTGTAAAGCCAAACGAATTACACCATTTTCGCCAGTTAAATCCAACTGACCAATATAATCCTCCAAAGATTTGGGCCTAAGCCTCTCTGCTAAAGGAATCATAGCACTTAATTTTGCTCTTTGTTTTTATTTTTGCTGCCCGAGTATAAATCGAATTTAAACAATCTACACTCAATTTTACCATTAAACAAAGGGATTTTGCGCGATGGTTTTAAACCCACACGTTTACCTGCCTCGATATTTCCAGATAAAATAAAAGCAGAATTATTGTTGCTAAAATTTGTTTTTAAAGTATCGCCAATTTCTTCGTAAAAAGCAATTGCATCTTCAATTTCTAATCGTTCACCATAAGGCGGATTGGTTATAATAACTCCGTTTTGTAAAGGAATATCCAATTTCATAAAATCCTTATTGCTAAAGGTAATATATTTAAATACCCCAGCGTTACGGGCAGATTGTTTAGCAATTTCGATTACACGATTATCCCTATCGTTAGCATAAATTTTTATGCGAGGATTTTTAAACTCGCTTTCGAACTCATTTCTAATTTCGCGCCATTTCGCTTTATCAAAATTTTTCCAATTCATAAAAGCAAAATGTTTTACATTCCAGTTGCAAGGCATGTTAGCCGCAAGCATAGCCGCTTCGATAGCCAAAGTTCCCGAGCCACACATCGGATCTAAAAAATCCTTATCCGCTTTCCATTCGCTTAACTGTAAAATACCTGCAGCCAAAACCTCGTTTAAAGGAGATAAGTGCCCCATTTCACGGTAAGCACGTTGGTTTAAGCTAAAACCAATACAATCCAACGAAAACGATACTTTTTTATCCGAAATATGCACATTTATTCGGTAATCTGGATCTTTAGTTTCCACATTAGGACGCTCACCGTACAAATCTCTAAATCTATCCACAATAGCATCTTTCACTCTTAACCCTAAAAATTTGGAATGGGTATGAAAAGAAGCAAACGAAACACAATCGATAGCAAAATTTTGGTTAATATCAAAAACCTTCTCCCACTCTATTTTTTTTGCTTTACGATACAAATCTTTTTCGGTATGCACAATCGCCTCCTCAATTGGCAATAAAATACGCAAAGCAGTAGGAACTGATAATGCAGTTTTATATAAAAACTCCATATTTCCCTCGCACTCCACTGCACGTGTTAATTTAATACAATTTTGTGCACCCAATTCCTTTAATTGCAACAATAAAACATCCTCCAAACCATGAAGGGTTTTAATAATAAACCTCATAAACTATTTTTTTAAAACCCCTTGTTATATAAAAGAGCATTGGCAAAGGTATCATTTTAAAAAGGAATACACAACTACAAAATTTTAGGTTCGCCAGCTAAGGTTGAGGTAGCGCAATCTTTCCTGAATTTATCAAAGTTGTGAATAAATCTGTTGGCTAAATCCTTTAATTGATGGTTATAGTCGTTGGGATTTTTCCAGGTATGAATGGGGAACATATATTCTTGGGGAACATCCGGACAATTTACAGGAACTTGGAAATTAAAAATGGGGAAATTTTGGTATTCCACAGCATCTAATTTACCTTCTAAAGCCGCTTTAATCATGGCTCTGGTATATTTTAGTTTGATACGAGAACCCACACCATACGCTCCACCAATCCAACCAGTGTTAATTAGCCAAACATTTACATGATTTTTAGCTAAATTTTGAGCCAATAAATCGGCGTATTTTTGAGGGTGCAAAGGTAAAAAAGGCTCGCCAAAACAAGCACTAAAAACAGCAATAGGTTCGTTAATACCTTCCTCTGTACCAGCAATTTTAGCGGTATATCCACTAATAAAATGATACATGGCTTGTTCGATATTTAACTTAGAAATGGGTGGTAAAACACCAAAAGCATCGCAGGTTAA
>JBEEPA010000115.1:0-14696 GCA_041191385.1 Bacteroidota bacterium
GATTTATTGGTTTATGCTTTCAAAAGTACAATCATTACTTTTTAAAGTATTTACAAATAAAATGTAAAAGCTTTACATAAATGTTTAGCTTAATATGTAAATAAAATTTACATAAAATGTAAAATTATTAATCGTAAATGTAAACCAAGCTTCCTAAATATTACAAAAGGATTTTAAAAATAATAGGAAAACTTTTTAAATAGCTTATATTTGTGCCAAAATTTTAAGTTTTGGCTAAAACTGTTTCACGATCTAAACGATCCGATTATATAAGTTTTTTAAAAATCCGACTGGCAACTTTAGTTGTTTTTTCGGCTGCTATTACTTACATTTTATCATCTTGGGAAACCGATTCTTTTTCTTGGTATAAATTAATATGTGTTGTTATTGGTGGATTTTTAATCACTGGAGCTTCTAATGGTTTAAACCAAATTAGTGAAATACATTTAGATGCTAAAATGAAACGTACCGAAAATCGTCCTTTACCTCAAAATCGCATGACGGTAAAAGAAGCTTGGTTAATTGCAGGTTTAACTGGGGTGATTGGCGTTTTAATTTTAACTTTTGCTTTAAACTTATTAACCGGACTTTTAGGACTAATTAGTTTAATTTTATATGCATGGGTATATACACCTCTTAAACAACGCACATCATGGTCGGTTTTTGTAGGCGCATTTCCCGGTGCTTTGCCTCCAATGATTGGTTGGATAGCTGCAACAGGAGAGTTTAGTCCGCAGGCAATTTCTTTATTTGCCTTACAGTTTATTTGGCAATTTCCACATTTTTGGGCAATTGCATGGCGATTGGATGAAGATTATAAAAAAGCGGGTTTTATAATGTTGCCCTCAGGTGGCGAAAAAAATAAACAAAGTGCATTCCAGATATTATTTTATACCCTGTTTATGATTCCAATTTCGCTAATCCCCATGACACCCATGTTTATGGTTGGCGGAATTGTAAGTGTAATTTCAGTAATTGTATGCGGTGTTATTATGTTAATTCCTGCAATAAAACTGTATCAAACCTTAGAAGATAAATGGGCTACTAAATTAATGTTTAGCTCATTTATATATTTACCAGTTATTTTATTAGCAATGATTATAGATAAATTAATATAATATGGCTTTATCCTCTGAAGAAAAATTCGAAATTCAAAAAAAATCGCATCGTCAATTGATGTGGGTTGCTTTGTTGTCCATTACCATGTTTTTTGGTGGATTAATTAGTGCATACATTGTACAAAGATCCGATGGTACATGGGTAAAGATATTTTTACCCAAAGCTTTTTTTATATCTACACTAGTAATTTTAGCCAGTAGTGCCACTTTTATTTGGGCTATACAATCTTATAAAAACGGAAAATCAGGAAGCAATCCAATTTTAATTACCTTGCTTTTAGGGTTGGTATTTGTGTTTTTTCAATATCAAGGATGGAAAGAACTAAACGCAAAAGGACATTATTTGGGTGGATTAAATAAAGTGGTTTATTTATTGGAAAACAATCAATCTGTTTATGGCGAAGATTATGTGATTATGCAAAACGGAAAACCATTGCAATACGTAGATGGAAATTTTTATAATATTAAAGATAAAGGACTACAACAACCTATTAATTTAGTGAATATTGAAGCTAGTAACCATGCAAGTTCGTATTTATATATTTTAACAGGCTTACATGTTCTACATTTATTGGGTGGATTAATTTCACTTATTATATTGTATATCAATAGCTTAAGAGGTAAGTACACAAAAAATAATTACATAGGTGTGCAAGTTAGTGCAATTTATTGGCATTTTTTAGATTTTTTGTGGTTATCTTTGTTGGGCCTATTGTATTTTGTAGGCTAATTTTTTAAATTTGTAATTCAATTTTAATTATTAATTATGGCAGGAGAAGCGTCTAAGGCAATTGATCCTAAGGAATTATGGGGCGGTGGTAGATCCCCTTTTAGCATGAGCTACGGAAAAATGATGATGTGGTTTTTCTTAATCTCGGATGCTTTAACATTTGGTGCATTTATCGTTGCACTTGGTTTTTTACGTTACACTTATGCCGATTGGCCTGTATCTGAGGAAGTGTTTTTTCACATTCCTTTTTCGCATGGACATTTTCCTTTGGCTTATGTGGCGTTTATGACATTTGTATTAATTGTTTCGTCTGTTACAATGGTTTTAGCTGTTGAAGCTGGACATAGAATGGATAAAAAGAACGTTATTAAATGGATGGCTTGGACGATTGTTGGGGGTTTAATTTTCTTGGGTTCTCAGGTTTGGGAATGGGGAACGTTCATCGCTGGTCCTGATGGCGACATTACTACTTGGGCAGATAATGCAAGAATTGGTTGGAATCCTTACGGTCCACCTCAATATGCGCAGTTCTTCTTTTGTGTAACAGGTTTCCACGGATTCCACGTTTTTAGTGGTGTAATCATTAATATCGTATTGTTTATTAATGTAATTTTAGGCACTTACGAAAAAAGAGGACATTACGAAATGATTGAAAAAGGTGGTTTATACTGGCACTTTGTAGATTTAGTTTGGGTGTTTGTATTTACATTCTTCTACTTAATATAAATTTTTAAACAAGATTGCTTTATGGAAAGAGATGATATTATTGAATATTCTTTAGATGCACACCATAGCGAAGAAAAAGGTGTTGAAATCAGAAAAAAAATTGTACAAGTAACTATTTTATTATCCGCTATTACTGCTGTAGAAATTATAGTAGGTGTATTTATGGGTAAAAGAGTTGTTACTCCAAGCACTTGGGTTTTAATTAAATATGGTTATATTGTATTAACGTTATTTAAAGCTTGGTACATTATTAAAGAATTTATGCACTTAGGACATGAAAGAAAAAGCTTTAAAAAAGTTGTTTTATATCCTTATGTTTTCTTTATCATTTATTTAATATTTATTTTATTGGTGGAGGGATCTGCAGTGTTTATTCACAACAATAACTTTGATTGGATACAGATTTATAAATAAATTTTCCTAATGGAAAAACTTCCAATATCAAAATCTTACAAAAGATATCTTTTAATAGGATTATTTATAGTGCCATTCTTTATAGGAATGGCACTTATTTTTATGGGTAAAAGTATTGGCACTTTACCTAAACTGCATGCTTTGGATGCTAAAAAGAAATTGTATTACACCGTACCAGAATTTTATGTAACAAATATAAGTAATCATCAAAATTTTACTTTTTCCCATCAGGATTCATCTATTTATGTAGTTACACTCCTTCCTATTAGCAATCAATTTAATTGGGAAAAACATTTGATGTACTTAACCAAAGTTATGGAGCGTTACAATAATGCAAAAGTATTAACCATTTTAGAGGGCGATACATCACAATTTAAATGGAGTGAAAACCCAAAACCTTTTTTCGAAAAATTTCCTAAATGGATTGTTACTTATACAAATAACAGTAATTTTGAGCAAATTAAAAATCATTTTAGAACAGAGGTTGATAGTATAAATGGTTTACCTCCTTACATAATTGTGGATAAAGAAAAAATTATCCGCGCATATTGTAAAATAAACGATTTAAAAACGGCAAGAGATATTCCTAAAATGCTTAAAATATTAAATAATCAATATGCACCACGTAATAAAAAAGTTGAAAAACGTCCTACACCTTAGTGCTCTATTAATTATATTTTCATGTACTAATAACAATAACAAACCAGAATATTTACCAATTTTAGGCGAAAAAGATGTTTTTGGAAAAGATACTATTTACAACACAATTCCTGCTTTTAGATTTTTAAATCCAGATAGTGTTTGGATTACGGAAGAGGATTATCCTGGTGTTTACATAGCAGATTTTTTCTATTCAACTTGTCCAGGAATTTGTCCGATTATGACAAAAGAAATGGTTAGGGTACAAAAATTTATTCAAGAAAATAAATTAGAGGTTAAAATTTTATCCCATTCTGTGGATCCAGAAAACGACAGTCCTGTTGTATTAAAAGAATATGCGCAAAAAAAAGGAGCAGATTTAAGCAATTGGAATTTTGTAACTGGAGATAAAAAAGCAATTTATGATATATCGTACAGTTATTTAATTACAGCATTAGAGGATTTAGACAACGAACATCATTTTGTGCACAGCGAATATTTTATATTAATTGATACAGAAAAAAGAGTACGTGGTTTATATGATGGGACCAACAGTGCCGAAGTAGATAAATTAATGAAAGATTTACAAATTTTAATGAAATAATTATGGAAATAGTAGTTAGAGAAGAAAACAAAAAAGTTACCTCTTTTATCTGGGTATTTACAATAGTTGTATTTGGTTTAGTAACCCTTTTACATTATATACCTAAACCGGATGAAGCTCCAGCTTTTACAAAATTATTGCCTCTATTAAACGCAAGTTTAAACGGAACTTGTTTTGTTTTATTAATTAGCTCATTGGTTATGATAAAGAAAAAAAATGTGGCTATGCACCAAAGATTAAATACCTTGGCAATGATTTTATCGGTGTTTTTCTTACTTAGTTATGTTTTGTATCACATTACCAATGGAGATGCAAAATATGGAGGAGAAAATAAAGGTTTATACTTTATTATTTTAGCTTCACATATAATTTTGGCAGGATTATCCTTACCTGCAATTTTATTTGCATATTACAAAGCATGGCTTGGTAATTTATCTGCACATCGTAAAATTGTAAAATATACTTATCCTGTATGGTTATATGTTACTTTTACAGGAGTTTTAGTATATCTATTTTTAAAACCCTATTATGTATAAAAGTGTAAGTACTCCAGCAGAAATATTGGTTAAATACTTAAATTTTAATAACTGGAATGCCTTATTAACTTATTATATATTTATAATTTTACTTTGTTCAGTTACATTATATTGGCTTTTTAAAAAAAATATAATTTGGATAAAAATTACTGGAATAATTGTTAGTATTAGTTTATTTAGTATTGCATTTTGGCTTAATCCAATATACGAAAACGATTGGAAAATTGAAGGTAAAATTGAAAACAGCAATTTAAATCAGAAAATTTTCAAAAATTATACTACACCAATATTGGTTTTTGCCGATCCAAATTGTTCTCATTGTGAAGAACTCATTAGGCGACTAGTTTTGATGAAAAATCAGTATGAAACTAAAAATATTACTCTGATTTTAAATAATTTAAATAACGATGAATTAAAAATTTTCCAAAAAAAATTAGGAGATATTTTCGAAATAAACACGATTTCGGAAGAAGAATTTTTAAACACAACACAAGGTAGATTCCCAATGATATTATTAAAAAATCAGGAAAATAATATAACAAAATGGTACAATAGTGATTTGGGATTAAAATCGTTTGATTATCTTATAAATCAATCCAATACATTAACAACTCACCAACTGTAATTGTTAAAATTAATTTAAATAATAACCAAAATAAGCACTTTCTATAGGAAATTACACTTATACACTATAATTTGTAAATAATATATTTTACATTTGCGTGTTGAACTGTAAAAATCCTTGTATGGATAAATTTTCATTTGTAGGTAACGCGGACGTAAACGCGATAGAGGCTTTATACCAACAGTATTTAGCTAATCCAGAGTCGGTGGATGCCACTTGGGCTCAATTTTTTCAAGGTTTCGATTTTGCAAAGGCACATTTCGACTCAGAAGTTCCGGATAATGTTTTAAAGGAATTTAAAGTTTTAGGTTTAATTGATGCTTATCGTAAAAGAGGGCATTTATTTACTAAAACCAATCCGGTAAGGGAAAGAAGAAAATATTCGCCAACTTTAGCTATCGAAAATTTTGGTTTACAAGCATCAGATTTAGATTTGGTATTCCATGCTGGTGAAAAAATTGGTATTGGAGCAGCTAAACTGAGTGATATTGTAGCGCATTTAGAAAAAACTTATTGTGAAAGTATAGGTGTTGAGTTTGCTTATATTCGAAATGTTGAAGAAGAAGAATGGTTGAGAAAAAAAATCGAAAGTAATACCAATCGTACGAATTTTACAATCGATCAAAAAAAACAAATTCTTAAAAAATTAAATCAAGCAGTTGTTTTTGAGCAATTTTTAGATAAAAAATTTGTTGGGCAAAAACGATTCTCTTTGCAAGGTGCGGAGACATTAATTCCTGCATTGGACTCGGTAGTTGAAAAAGGTGCAGAGTTAGGGATTGATGAGTTTATTTTTGGAATGGCTCACCGTGGTAGATTAAACGTTTTAGCGAATATTTTCTACAAAACCTACAAACAAATATTTAGCGAATTTGAATCTTTAGATTTTGAAGATGATGACAGAATTTTTGATGGTGATGTAAAATATCACTTAGGATATACGTGTGATATCCAAACAGATTTTGGCAAAAATGTAAAATTAACCTTAGCTCCAAATCCATCGCACCTAGAGGCGGTAGATCCTGTAGTTGAAGGAATTGCCCGTGCAAAAATTGATGCACACTACAACAACAATTACAACAAAGTTTGTCCGATTTTAATCCATGGTGATGCTGCTGTAGCCGGACAAGGTATTGTTTACGAAGTAGTGCAAATGGCACAGTTAAAAGGGTATAAAACTGGAGGTACAATACATGTTGTAATTAACAATCAAGTAGGATTTACAACTAACTATTTAGATGCCCGTTCTTCTACATACTGTACTGATATAGCAAAAGTAACTTTGTCACCAGTTTTCCATGTAAATGGAGATGATGCTGAAGCTTTAGTTCATGCAATAAATTTGGCAATGGAATATCGCCAGTTATACAACAAAGATGTATTTATTGATATTTTATGTTACCGTAAACACGGACATAATGAAGGTGATGAGCCTAGATATACACAGCCAATTTTATACAAAGCAATTGCTAATCACCCCGATCCTCGAAAAATTTATGTAGATAAATTAATGAGAGAAGGTTTGTTAGAACAAGAAATGGCTAAAGAAATGGAACAACAGTTCCAAGATGAATTACAAGAAAGAATTGCAGAAGCAAAACAAATTCAAAGAGCACGAGTTACTTCGTTTTTAGAAGATTACTGGGAAGGATTCCGCCATGCAACACCTGCTGATTTTGTAGAATCTCCAGAAACTGGTTTGGATATAGAAGCATTGAAAAAAGTAGCTTACGCTATTTACAACCAACCTGATGGATGGAAATTTATTAAAAAAGTAGAAAAAGAGTTTGAAAAAAGAAGATCAATGATTTTGGAAACAAATGAAATTGATTGGGGAATGGCAGAGTTGTTGGCTTATGGTTCTTTAATTTTAGAAGGAAATGACGTTAGATTTACAGGGCAAGATGTAGAAAGAGGTACATTCTCTCACCGTCATGCTATTGTAAAAGCAGAAGATTCTGAGGAAACCTATTGTGCATTAAATAACATCGAGGCGAATCAAAAAGCACAATTACGTATATTCAACTCTTTATTATCCGAGTATGGTGTATTGGGTTTTGAATATGGTTACTCTTTAACCAATCCAAATACTTTAACAATTTGGGAAGCACAATTTGGTGATTTTAATAATGGTGCGCAAATCATGATCGACCAGTTTATTAGTGCTGGTGAAGATAAATGGAAAACACAAAGTGGTTTAGTAATGTTGTTACCTCATGGTTATGAAGGAATGGGAGCTGAACACTCTAGTGCAAGATTGGAAAGATTTTTACAATTGTGTGCAGGTATCAACATGCAAATTTTAAATTGTACTACACCTGCAAACATGTTCCACGCATTACGTCGCCAACAAAAACGTCCGTTCCGTAAACCATTAGTAGTATTTACACCTAAAAAATTATTAAGATATCCAACATGTGTTTCCACTTTAGAGGAAATGGCAAATGGTAAATTCCAAGAGTTAATCGATGATCCAAGAGGAAACGAAAAACAAGTAGATACCATTATGTTTATGTCGGGTAAAATTTACTATGATATCGTAGAAAAAGAAAAATTATTTGGGGCATTAAACAACGTAGCTTTAGTACGTATCGAGCAATTGAATCCGCTACCAGTAGAGCAAATTCGTTCGGTATTAGCTAAATATTCCGATGCTAAAAAATATTTCTGGGTACAAGAAGAGCCAGAGAATATGGGCGCATGGGGCTTTATGTTGCGTAAATTCCCTGATGTTAAATTAGATGTGTTAGCACTTAGAGAAAGCTCTGCACCTGCTGCAGGTTCTTTAAAAAGATCTATTTTAAGAGCTAACAACTTGTTTGATAAGATTTTTGCTCAATCCAGAATAATTGAAAAAACTACAGTTTAATAACCGAATTAAAAAAGTATAATCATGTCGATAGTAGAAATTAGAGTTCCTAGTCCGGGTGAATCCATTACCGAAGTAGAAATTGCAAATTGGTTAAAATCTAATGGAGATTATGTAGAATTAGATGAGGATATTTGTGAGGTTGATTCTGATAAAGCAACTTTAGGTTTGCCTTCGGATGCTGCTGGAACAATCGAAATATTAGTTGAAGCTGGAACAACTGTTCGTGTAGGCGACGTTGTTGCAAAAATTGATACCAGTGCTGCTAAACCAGAAGGTAGTGCAAAACCTGCTGCGCCTGCGCCTTTTGCAGAAACAAAAGCAGTTGCTCCTAAGGAAGCACAAAAAGTTGAAGCAACACCTGCAAAAGCTAGTCATGCAACTGGTCATGCCGGACCTGCAACCTCAAAATTAATGCGTGAAAATAATATTTCGGCAACTGCGGTTAAAGGAAGCGGAAAAGATGGCAGAATCTTACATTCGGATGTTTTAAGTTACATTACCTCTGGAGTAGATGCAAGTGCAGTTGCACAAGGATGGGGTGGCTCAAGAGACGAAGAAAGAGTAAAAATGTCGTCGTTAAGAAGAAAAATATCCGAGCGTTTAGTAAGCGTAAAACAAGAAACAGCAATGTTAACTACATTTAATGAAGTAGATATGTTGCCAGTTATGGAATTACGTAAAAAATACAAAGATAAATTTAAAGAAGTTCATGGTGTAAACTTAGGTTTTATGTCATTCTTTACAAAAGCTGTAACCGAAGCATTAAGAATATATCCTGATGTAAATGCAATGATTGAAGGCGACCATGTGGTAAAATTTGATTATGCAGATATCTCAGTTGCAGTAAGTTCACCAAAAGGTTTAATGGTTCCTGTAGTTAGAAATGCAGAGCGTTTGAGCTTGGCACAAATTGAAGAAGAAATTAAAAACTTAGCAATTAAAGCGCGTGATGGTAAATTAACTGTTCCAGAAATGACTGGAGGAACATTTACAATTACTAATGGTGGAGTATTTGGAAGTATGTTATCTACACCAATTATCAATCCTCCACAATCCGGTATTTTAGGCATGCACAATATCGTAGAGCGCCCAGTTGCTATAAATGGCAAAGTGGAAATCCGCCCAATAATGTACATTGCATTATCCTACGACCACAGAATTATTGACGGTAAGGATTCGGTTGGATTCTTAAAAACTGTAAAAGAGTTTATCGAAAACCCAGTTAAATTATTGTTTGGCGGTAAAGAGCCAGAAGAAGTATTACTAGGCTTATAAATCTTATACATCCTATTTAAAAAAGCTGCTAACCCAAATTAGCAGCTTTTTGTTTTAAAATCATTTAAAAAATATGAAAATCAAATTAACACTTTACATCACATTTATATTTTTATCAGTTTTGGGGCAAAAAGAAAATAAATTACAGGAAGAATTACAATCAATATTAACAAAAACTGTTGATCAAAAAAAAGTATTCGGGACAACTTTTGCGGTACAAAAAGATAGTTTAATTTGGGTGGGCGCTGCAGGAAATATTGATTCAAACCAAAACTATTTTATTGCTAGTACAACTAAACTTTTTACTAGAGCTATAATATTTAATTTGATTGATAATAACAAATTACATTTAGAAGATAAAATAACAAAGTACTTAGATGATAAAATACTAAAAAAATTACATGTGTATAAAGGCAGAGAATATACACAAGATATAACAATAAAACATTTATTGTCTCATACCTCTGGATTGCCAGATTATTTCCAAGACAAAGATGAAAATGGAGAAAGTTTAGAAAAAAAACTAATGCAAGGAAAAGATACAAAATGGAGCTTTGAAGAAGCCATTGAAATATCGAAGAAAATTAAACCTCACTTTGCACCTGGCACAAAAAACAAAGCGCATTACTCTGATGCAAACTTCCAGCTTTTAGGTAAAATAATTGAAGTAATAACAAAAAAAAGCTATTCGGAAAACTGTAAAGAAATCATAATAAATCCTTTACAATTAAATCACACTTACTTATTTCCAGAAAACAAAACGAATACACCTATAGATTTATATTACAAAAACAATCCATTACAAATTCCAAAAGCAATGGAATCTTTTGGAGCCGACGGCGGAATAGTTTCTAATTCGGTAGATATGCTAATTTTTATACAAGCATTTTTTACGGGGAAAATTTTTCCAGAAAAATACATCAAAGAAATGCAAAAATGGAATAAAATATTTTTCCCAATGCAATCTGGAATAGGCATTCATTTATTTAAATTACCTTGGATTTTTAATCCTACAGGAGCAGTTCCTTATTTCATCGGACATTCCGGTTTATCAGGAGCACTAGCCTACTATGCCCCAAAAGAAAATTTATTTATCGTAGGTACAGTAAACCAAGTTGCACATCCAGATTTATCATTTAAAACGATGATTAAATTAAGTTTAAAAGTGATGAAAACATACAAAAAATGATTTAAATAAATTGCCAATTAGATTATATTCCAAACATAAATACATCAAACAAATAATTTTATTGAAATTAAAATTTTTAATAGGATTTTTTTGCGCTAAATTTGCGCTCTAATTCAAAATGAATGTCGCACATACAAGAAGAAATTACTACACAAAATTTATATCCTTATCAACAAAAAGCATTACAAGATATCTTAGATTTTTTTGATCGATCTGGTGATAAAGGTAATCTACTTTTTCAATTACCTACAGGAGGAGGAAAAACTATTATTTTTTCGCATGTTGCGCATCAATACATTCAAAAAAAGGAAAAAAAGGTATTAATTTTAACACATCGTATAGAGTTATTACATCAAACATCAAGTTGTTTAGATGGTATTGGAGTTAGTAACTACATAATTAATTCGGATGTTAAAATTGTAGACGATGAGGAAAATTATCAGTGCTTTATAGCAATGGTTGAAACCTTAAACAATAGATTACAACAAGACCACGAGTTTATAAAAAATATAGGTTTAGTGATTGTAGATGAAGCGCACAATAACTCTTTCCGTAAAATATTCCAATACTTTAGTAATGTTCATATGTTGGGCGTAACGGCTACACCATTAAGCTCTAACCGTAATTTACCTTTAAATAAAAATTATCAGGAATTAATTGTTGGTTCCTCTATCCTAGATTTGGTAAAACAAAGCTATTTATGCGAACCTTCTACATATACGTACGACGTTAATTTAGGCAGTTTAAAAGTAGGGATGAATGGAGATTATACCGTTGCATCTGCCGAACGATTATACAGTGGGTTTGATATGCAAGAAAAATTAATTGCGGCTTACAAGGAAAGATCTGAGGGGAAAAAAACATTAATTTTTAATCCAGGAATTAGGGTAAGTTGGATGGTTTATGATATGTTTAAAGAATCTGGAATTAAAAACGTAAAACATTTAGATAGCACTTTTAGTGAACAAGAAAGAAAAAATATACTAGAATGGTTTAGAAATACCGAAGGTGCAATTTTATCCTCTGTAGGAATTTTAACTACAGGATTTGATGAACCAAGTGTGGAAACTATTATTTTAAATAGAGCTACAAGATCTTTAACTTTATACCATCAAATGATTGGTAGAGGTAGCCGTGTTACTGGAGATAAAAAAGCATTTTCAATAATTGATTTAGGAAACAATTACCATCGTTTTGGTTTATGGGAGGATTATATTGATTGGCAAGATGTTTTTAGAAATCCGGATAAATTTTTAGACCAAAATTATTTTGATGAACTTGAAAAAGCTCGTGAGTTAAATTACTCAATCCCTGATGAAGTTATTGATTTGTTCCCTATTCAAACCGAAGATTTATTTTTAGATATCACAGATGTTTATGAAGATGTGATAGATAGAGGTGAAAAAGCTGCTTTAGCTATTGATATATCCATTCAAAATCATGTTAGTATAATAGCAGTGAATAGTAGCGATTGGGATGAAGCAAAAATTAGAATTGATGCTTTAGATGATAGCATTCGCCATCGATTAAAATTATATACTAAATGTATTACTAAATCAACCAAAAGTTATTTTAATTACATCTTAGAAACTTATATGCGTAGATTACAAAATGATGTGAAAAAAGCTTTAAGAGAAAGAGATTAATTAAAAAAAATATTTTGATTGTAGATTATTAAATATAGAATTTGTAACTTTAAGAATGCTTAAAAAAATCCTATTTTTAGTTTGTTTTTTTGTTTTAAGTAAAACATTTTCTAAAACTATCCAATCGCCAACAGAAGCGGATAGTTTAGATAAAATCATATTACTTTCACCAAAAGATACACAAGCTATTCAAAATTGGATGATATTGGCAGATTATTATTTCGATAAAAACCTATTAAAAAGTAAACAATATGCTGGAAAAAGTTTTCAATTAGCCAAAAATTTACAAAATACCAAGGGAAAAGCAATTGCCCTATATCATTTAGCAAAGGTAGAACGTACTAGCGGAAAATTAAACACTGCACTAAATCATATACAACAATCCGAAAAATATTTCCAAAAAATTAACAATAAGTTATTTATTGGTAAAACCACATCCGAGCAAGGTAATATTTATGCTGCTATGGGTAATCTGGTAAAAGCTTTTGAATATTATCAAGAATCTATTGAAATATTTGAAAGTTTGACCTATGAAATAGGAATCGCATCAAGTTATAGCGACTTAGGAAATACTCATTTTTACCTAAAAAATAATCAAACTGCAATTAGATATTTTAAAAAAGCTATTGTAATTTTCGAAAAAGAAAAAGATTTTAAATCGGTTGCTCAGTTATATAACCGAGTTAGTAATGTTCATAGAAATTTAGGTGAATTTGAAAAATCATTAGAATACAATTACTATGCTTTAATGATTCAAGAAAAAATCAGAGATAAATCAGGTATTGCACAATCTAATTGTAACATAGCTAAAACTAATATCTACAAACAAAATCTTAGTTCTTCAAAAGGTTATATTGATTATTCTATCAAACTATTTAATGAAATTGGCGACCAATTAGGCTTAACAAATGCATTACTAATTAGCGCCGAAATTGATATTTTAATGGGTAATTATGTTACAGCGCGAGAAATATTAGATAATTGCGTTGTAGTAGCACAAAACTCAGGTGCATTAAAAGAGCTAACGCAAGCCTACCAAATGTTAGCAAACGTATACGAATTAAAAGGAAATCACGAAAAAGCATACGAAAATTTAAAAGCATTTACCGTTTTAAAAGATTCTTTATACTCGGAAGAAAAAACTAAAATTTTCTCGGAAATGGAAGTAAAATACCGAACCAAAACCAAGGAAAAAGAATTGTTAGAACAAAAAATAAAAAACAAGCAAAAAACTAGTCAGATTTTACTAGCCGTTTCTATCTTTAGCATGTTTGCAATCTCTTTTGTAATAGTAATAATCTTAATGAATAAACGAAATAAGGAACGTAAAGAAGCAAATAAAAAACTAGAGCTAACAAACGAATTAATTAAACGAAAAAACAAAGAAGTAATTGATAGTATAGAGTATGCAAAAAGAATACAAGATGCTGTATTAACACCTCAAAAATACTTTAAACACATGTTTAAAGATCATTTTTTATTTTACAAACCTAAAGATATTGTAAGTGGCGATTTTTATTGGGCATATCAATGCCCTATTACAAACAAATCATTTTGGGTAATTGCAGATTGTACCGGACATGGAGTTCCTGGTGCATTAATGAGTGTTATTGGCTCTATTATGCTAAATGAAATTGTAGTAGTTGGTAAAATTCACGAACCTGATAAAATTATTAAAAAATTATCCGCTTTTTTAAAAAAATACATCAATACCAGTGATAATATTAGTAGAGATGGTATTGAGCTAAGTTTATTTGTTTTAAACAAGGATAACGGAAAATTAAGATACTGTGGTGCCAATGGAAAAGCACTTATTATAAAAAATAACGGTGAATTAATCGATTTAAAAAGTAGTTCTCTTCCAGTAGGTTATGACCCATTTGACAGAGAACATGAAAATTATGAAATCATGGAAGTTGAAGTTCAGCCAAACGATTGGATAATTGCTTTTACGGATGGTTATCCAGACCAATTAGGTTTTGAATTTAGGAAAAAATACAAAATTGGTTTATTAAAAAATAATTTATCACTTTGGGTTCACAACAACAGTTCTGTAATTGAAGAAAACTTAAAACAATCCATGCAAGAATGGATGGGAGAAACAGAACAAGTGGACGACATGCTAGTTTTTGGTGCTAAGTTGTAAAATAAATCAATAAATCAATAAACTAAAATTCTGAGTTAGTTCTATTAAAAAATTAAATCTAGAATAATATACTAATGTTGTCATTTTTAAAATTTACTTACCCTAGTACGGGGTATCAGAAAAAGACATACCAAGTTTAAAAAATCTATAACTACGCTCAAAGAAAACTTACTGCT
>JBEEPA010000116.1:0-6862 GCA_041191385.1 Bacteroidota bacterium
TAAGTTTAAAATTAAACGTGAAAAAAGATTTACAACGCTATATTGTCTATTAACCTAACATTTTCTAAATATACTGCTGTAAACAAACGCGATGTTCCATCGGTAAAATCAAATTTTTCTAGATACTCTACCTCCATACCTTTTGCTTGTAAACTTTGTTTATACGTGTTTTGTAGTGCTAAAAAATTAGTATTAGATATATTATTTTTTACTTCGTTTAATTGCTTAAAAATTTCGTTAGCTAACTCAATTGCTTCAACCGATAATCTGGCATTTCTACTACTTAACGCTAAACCTTTTGGCGCGCGCAAAGTTTCTACAGGAATTAATTTTACGGGTAAACTATTTTGATTAATTAATAAGTTTATAATTTGTAATTGCTGATAATCTTTTGTTCCAAAAAAAGCAAAATTAGGCTGTACAATTTTAAATAATCTGTATACTACTTCACTAACTCCTTTAAAATGTCCTGGACGATAAAATCCTTCCATTACCTTATCTAGTCCTTTAAAATCTAAAATGAAATCTAATTCTACCGATTCAATTTCTGTTTGATTAGGCACCCAAACTATATCCACACAACTATTTTTAAGTAAAGTTAAATCCTTTTCAATATCCCTCGGATATTTTTCAAAGTCCTCTAAATTATTAAATTGCGAAGGATTTACATAAATACTTACTACAGTGATATCACATTGTTTTTTAGATTCCTCTACTAAACTAATATGTCCTTGATGAAGATAACCCATTGTTGGACAAAAACCTATGGATTTACCCTCACTTTTATACTTTTCAATTTGTATTTGTAAAGTATTTTTATCTGATATTACCTCCATGGTTTGTTTTCTTATAAATTTGTGCTAAATTAAATAAATTTTAATTTAATCAACTTAAAAACAAAGAATGATGTTAAAAAAACAATTAATTATTCTGATAATATTTACTTTAAGCTCAAAATTGAGTATTGGACAGTTTTTAGAAGGTTACGCAACAAGTAATTACGCTGGAATTAATGGTGTAAATTTTAATCCTGCATCAGTTGTTGATTCCCGTATTCGTTTGGATATCAACTTTTTTACAGTTGGATTTACTGGTTACAACTCGTATTTAAATGTAAATCAGCCACAAGTAAATATTCCCAATAATACTATTTTTAACAATGCTACTTACAATATGAACAACAACCCACATAATGCAATTTTTACAGCAAATATTCTGGGACCAGGATTTGTGTACACTTTAAACGAAAAATACAGTTTTGGTTTAATCACCAATTATAAATCATTGTACAATTACAATAACATTTCCAATAATTTTTTAAATTTTTATTTTAATCAAAATAATTCCTCAATTGGAAACGAACAAAATTTCTCCTTACAAAATGCCTCATGGACCGAGTACGGATTGGTTTTTGGAATGCGTATTTGGGAAAAAAACAACCATTGGTTAGCTGGTGGTACTCAATTAAAATTTTTACAAGGCTTGCAACTCAATCAAATTTCGGGTAAAAATTTAGCTTGGAATATCAACAACAATCAAATTGAAATCAATGGAAACGATATCCAATATCAATTTGCTCAAAATGTGAGTAATTCAAGAGCATCAGCTCTAAATAATTTTGAAAATTGGGGCTTTGGTTTAGACTTAGGTTTTAATTATGAATACAGACCACAAGCAAAATCATTTAAACGCGAAATTGATGGGAAATCTCAAACTTTAATGGTTATGAGTAAACATAAGTTACGTATTGGCTGGGCTTTACAAGACATTGCTTTTATCCGTTATAAAATGGGAGTTAATACTATTGGAAATTTCTCAAATATTTCTGCTCCTATACAAAATCTCGACTTTGCAAATTGGGTAAATGTTAGCACTTATTTAGCATCAAATTTTGGCTCAAACAACCCCAATAACCAAAATTTTTATCTACCCACAACTAACTCATTACAATTAGATTACAATATTTATAGAGGTTTTTACGCTAACATTTATTCATTTCATACTTTTAAAAGCACTGATGATTTACGTTGGTTAAATCGTTTTGTTTTTACTCCTCGTTGGGATTGGAAATGGATGGGTATTTATTTTCCTCAAACTTTAGATGAATTAGGTAATATTCGTCATGGAATTAACCTTATGATTGGTCCGTTTTTATTAGGAACAAATGATTTAAAAACTTATTTAAACAATGGATTAAGCAATTATGCTAATTTACATTTTGGAGTAAAAGTTACTTCGCATCATTATCGTCCAGAGGATAGAGATGATGATGGAGTTACGGATGAAAATGATGAATGTATTGACATTCCTGGCTTATGGATTTTTAAAGGTTGTCCAGATTTAGATGGTGATAGCATTCCCGACCATGCAGATGAATGCCCTACTATTAAAGGATTAGCTTTATATAAAGGTTGTGCGGATAGAGATGTTGATGGTGTTATAGATTTAAAAGATAGTTGTCCTGATGTTTTTGGCTTAGTTAACTTAATGGGCTGTCCGGATAAAGATTTGGACGGAATTGCTGATCATTTAGATAGCTGTCCGGATATTTTAGGCTTAGCAATTTTTAAAGGTTGTCCGGATACCGACGAAGATGGTGTTGAAGATCGTTTCGATTTTTGTCCGTTGGATTTTGGGTTAGCAATAAATTATGGTTGTCCGGATACGGATAAAGATGGACTTTTAGATTATCAAGATAGTTGTAAATTTATTGCTGGACCCCTTGAAAACAAAGGTTGCCCCTACAATGATACCGATGGAGATGGTATTATTGATAAAAAAGATAAATGCCCATTTGATTTTGGTATTGCGCAAAACAATGGCTGTCCTGATACAGATTTGGATAAAGATGGTGTTTTAAATTTGGTAGATAGTTGCCCTAATACATTTGGTGATATTAAAAACAATGGTTGCCCAATTGTTGAAGAAGCTGAAAAAGAAATTATAGAATTTGCTTTTAAAAATCTCGAATTTGAAACCAATCAAGCTATAATTTTATCAGAATCATTTGAATCTCTTGATAAATTAGCATTGCTGTTACAAAAGAAAAAAGATTGGAAATTGTTGCTAAGCGGACATACTGATGATGTTGGTAATGCGCAAGATAATTTAATTTTATCTAAAAATAGAGCCAAAAGTGTTCAAGAATATTTAGTTAATAAAGGAGTTCAAATCAATCGGATTAAAACTGAATATTACGGACAAGCAAAACCAATTGCAAACAACAACACACCAGAAGGCAGAAGAAAAAACCGACGAGTTGAAATTATTCTACTTTTTGATTAAAATATTGCACAATAAAATTTAAACATTAAGGTTATCAAAAGAAAAATATGCGAAAAATAATCATTTTTTCTGTAATCACTTTATTTACAGTATCATTTTCATGTACAAAAGAGGAAAAAGAAACCGACAATACCGATGCTAAATTATTTGATTTAGCTAAAAAAACAGATGGTTTTGTGTGGTATAAAAAAAATAGCGAATTATTAACCAAAAGCCTTGGTAGTGCACATGCTTATCCCTATTTACGCACCCGTTATAATACGCAAGCTGCTACAATGTTAACCCAAGATGGAAAAGTTAAAGAAAATGCTCAATTTCCTGAGGGATCATTAATTGTTAAAGAATTATTAGATGACAACTCTCAATTAGCCAGATATGCCATTTTGTATAAAAATTCCAACAACGCTAATGCAGATGCTAAAGGTTGGGTTTGGGGTTATATTGATGCCGATGGAAAAGTTGCAGACCCAGCGTCCAACAAAGGAAAATCTTGTATAAATTGCCATTTACAAAGTGATAATATCGATTATATGTTGATGAATAAGTTTTTCGAATAAATAAAAGACCTATCAAGTTCTAAAGCCTGATAGGTGTTTATTAATTAAAGAATTAGAGATTATTAATAAGAGATAAAAACCTCTTTAAACATAAATGATGGTGTAACACGATTTCGGTAAGGTTCGAAAACCAATTTACCATTGGCACTTAAAAAACTTTGTCCGGTTTTTCTTCTTTTATTATCGTAATAGGTTGTAATTCCTTCGGCTGTTCTTCGTTTATAACCTAATAATTTTCGTTGACCATCTCTGTAAGTAACTTTTTTACCATTTCTTCTCTGTCTAACTACCATATCTTTAGTACCATCACCATTATAATATATTACCCGATTTCTTCTTCTAACTATATAAGGTTGTTTTCCATCTTTTACAGAGCCTATAACCACCTCTGTTTGAGTATCGTTCGCAATAGCACTTGGAGAAGTTTGATTGGTTAAATTGGTATTTACTTGCTCAACTACTTTTACCGGAATATTTTTTAACTTACGATGCATTCTATCTAAATACAAGGTATCTTTATCACTTACTCTTCTAATTCCTAAAACTTTTCCATTTGCATCAACAAATTTAGTTTCTGTTGGAGAAACTTTTTCTAGCTGACTAACATTAGGGAACAATTCTTTTTCGAAAGAATTTTGAGAAAACAATATAAAAGGTAAACCAAAAAACAATAATAATAAACGCATATCAAAAGATTAAAAATTAAAGAAAAAGTCTTATCAAAAACTATCCCAATAATCCAAAAAATGTAGTATCAATTGTAAAAATTAATGATACAAAAGCTAAAACAGCTAATAAAATTGATAAAAAGATAATAAAAGTTCGCAACTTTTTATTTTCTTGTTTTTTTGCTCTTAAAGTAGTAATTCGTTTTAAATCATTTTGAACACGTAAAAATGCACTGCGATTTTTTACTACATAATCGTATGCTCCTGCCTCTACTGAGCTTACCGCAACTTCCACATCCTCTTGTCCTGATAACATAATCACTTCAACTTTCTTTGCAATTTTTTTTTCGCTTTTGATATGCTTTAAAACATCTAATCCACTTTTTTTACTTGTGTTATCCGTAGATAAAAAATAATCTAAAATTACTACATGTGGTTTTTTATCAGCCGAATCAAAAGCTTTGATTGCCGATTCCCCATCGGAAAAAACACGAATATCTAAAGAGCGATTTTGTGCTAAATTGTGTTGAACCGACTTTAAAAACATTTCGTCGTCCTCAACGATAAAAACGGAAGTTCTATTACCTGACATAATTATATTGTATTTAATTCATTATCAATTTCTTTCAGCCCTAAATTTAAGTTATTTTTTAAAATTATCAAACATTCGGACAATAAATGTGTATCAATTTTTTTTAAACCCATTTCTTGCATTCTTTTACACAAGTCCACCGTAGCATCCATTCCTACAAACGAAAAACTTGTTTTTAGCTGATGAGCAATTTTTCCAACCTGCTCAAAATCTTCATGTTGTAAAGCTTGCTCCATTTGAATTATAGATTGAGGCGTTTTGTTTACAAATGTTTGTAACATTTCTTTTTTAAACTCCAAATTACCCAAGGCAACTTCGTTTAAATATTCTAAATTAATATATTGATTTGCCATATAATTCGTTTTTTAAAACTTTTTTATTAAACTATAAATTTTACCATACAAAGAATCCGGATTAAATGGTTTTAATATAAAATCGTCCATTCCCGCCTCGTATATTTTTTTATCATCTCCACCAGTAAAAACAAAAGCCGTCATAGCTAAAATTGGTAATTGTACTGATGGAAATTGTTTCCTAATTTCCTTTGTTGCCTCTAAACCATCCATTTCGGGCATCATAATATCCATTAAAATTAAATCATAGGATTTTTTTTGCACCAAATCTACAGCTTCCAAGCCATTTTCAGCAATATCAGTAATAATTCCAACATCAGTTAAAACCTTTTTTGCCAAAATTTGATTCATCATATTATCCTCCGCCAATAAAATACGCTTCCCTTTTAGTTCCTCTGCTACAAAAGCTAAATCTGTGTTTTCCTCATCTGTGGTTTTATCCTCAACAGAACCAAACGGAATACTCACAAAAAACTCGCTCCCCTTGCCTACCTCACTTTTTAATGTAATATCACCACCCATTAATTCAAGCAACTTTTTTACAATAGTTAAACCCAAACCAGTTCCTCCGTATTTGCGGGTAGTATCGCCATTTTCCTGCGTAAAACTCTCGAATATATATTGTTGTTTTTCTTTAGAAATTCCTATCCCTGTATCCTTACATAATATTTTTAAATATGGTTTAGCATTATTTTGCTCGCTCCATACCTTTACTATTATGCCGCCTTGATGTGTAAATTTTACTGCGTTGGTAAGTAAATTTAATAAAATTTGATTGATACGAACAGGATCGGCATTTATCCAGTTTGGAACAGATTGATCCGTTTCAAAAGTTAAACTTAATCCTTTTGCCAATACTGCATTCTCCTCTATTACTTTTATATCGGTAAAAAGCTGATTTAAATTAAAATCTACCGATTCAATATTCAATTTCCCTGCTTCAATTTTAGAAAAATCCAAAATATCGTTGATAATCACAATTAAATTTTCGCCTGAAATTTTAATGGAACGCAAATATTTTTGTTGTTCTTCGTTTAAATTGGTTTTAAGCAACAACTGTGTAAAACCAATAATTGCATTCATCGGTGTACGTATTTCATGACTCATATTTGCCATGAAATCTTGTTTAATTTTAACTGAGTCCTCTGCTATTTTTTTTGCCTCTGCCAACTCATTATTTACCTTAATTAAGTTGGTGAAATTTTCCTCTAATTTTTTCTCGGCAAATTTTCGCAAAGTAACATCCGATGCATTCGCAAAACAAAAATCGCCTTTGGTGGCAATTCGCCAAGTTAACCATTTAATACTTCCATCGGAACATTTAATTTGGTTTTCGAACTCAACTACATCTTTTTTTAAACTAATTTCTTCTTGAAATAATCTAGCGCCATGTTCTTTATTTTCGAA
>JBEEPA010000117.1:0-2678 GCA_041191385.1 Bacteroidota bacterium
AAATGATACTTCTGCTTATAAACCTCTTAACTTAAGTAAAAACAAAAAGCATCGTTTGTATGAAAATTACGAGGTGCAAGGTGGAATTACTAAGCTAGGGCAACAGTTCAAGGTGGGTTACTCAACCAATTGGGAAAATCACTATTATTCAAAGTATAGTGTTTTCTACGAAATGGGAAATTATAAGAATATTAAAATAAGCAATATCGGATTAGATTGGGGTATCTATGGCAACATATTTAAAATACCTAAATATGTTTATTTGAATCTGTTTGGTGGAGCTACGGTCAATTATATGACAATCGCTTCAGAAGGTTATAGCAATGATTTTTCAAGAAGTATAAATTACGGATTCATAGGTGGTGCTGAGTTAGAATTATACCTTAAAAAGAACCTAATTCTGTTAGGTCATGCTAACCAAAAATTCTTATTTAACGCTAAACAAGGTAATTGGATGTACTATTATGGCGTTGGTATTAAATACACTTATTTACACTAATAATCAACTAATTAATATGAGAAATATATTTATTCTAACCATTTTATCTATCTTTTTTTGCAGCTGCAAAGATGATAGGTTTGTATTCTTTACTGATGTTAACAATGCTCCTGGTTTAAAAATTTATTCGGGAACTCAAAACAACAAAAGTAATGAGCAAATATTTATTACTGATTCAATCAAATTGAGTTTAAAGCACAGCCAACAATTTTATAATTTTGGTTTAGTATTAAGCGATAATGAAAAGAATTTATCAACTGTTACTTATAATTATTTAACAGGAGGGGGAGAAGTAAAAATGAATAATAAAGTGTTATCAAATAATATGATTTCATTTGACAACTCTGTTAATTCTCAATTTATTGATTTGAGTTTTATTCCAAACCAGTTAGGTACTCATAGAATTCAATTATCTGCTAGAGATACATTAGAAGCAACCAAATCAGCTACTTTAGAGTTGATTGCATTTGACAATGTTTCTCCAAAAGCAAATTTAAGTGTAAAATCTAGAGCTGTAAATGACCCAAACGAATATACTTTTGATGCATCAAAAAGTATAGATTACGATTCACGTTTTGGGGGTGGAATTTACTTCTATGAGTTTATTGTTAATGGTACTGTTTATAAAACAGATAAACCAAGTATGAACCATATTTTCAACAAAGCTGGAAGTTATAAAATTGCTGTACAAGTTACAGATAATGACAACTCAATTTCTGCTCAAAAAGACACAACTATCATCATTAAATAATTGATTATGAAAAAGATATTCTACTTATTAAATATTATTTTACTCTCGTTTGGATTGAATGAGGTAAAAGCACAAACATGTAGTTCTTACAAAGTATTAACTAGTGAAATTAAAATATGTCAAAATTCAGTTGGTATTAATTTACTTAATAATATTAATATTTCAGTAAATGGCACAACTTCTAAATTAAGCGCATATCCAAGTACAATGTTTAGTTTAGATTCTTTATATTTCAACAATACACAACAATCAACATTTTCTTATTTAGGTACAATTACAGCTTTAAGTAATAGTACCAATAGTTTTTTTACACCTAGGTTTTATGCTATTACTAAAAATGCTAATTCTATTACAAATGCAGATATAAATAAAACTGAATTTTTTAATGTATATTTTAAATTACCTTCGTGTACAAAAATATATTCTGTTAAAATTTATGTTGTACCTTTTGAAAGGGCATATTTTGATTTTAGCAATAATTATGATAATGATTTTTACGAAACTGCAAAAAATCTTGATGATGTTAAAGAATATAGAAATCTTGGTTCAACATGTGGCTATACAAAATTTTTCTTAAATAAATATGCATTTCCATATTCAAATACAAATGTAATATCTGGAAAAAATGTAACACCTACAGGAGAGTATCCTAAATCATATAGTGGAGTAGCCAGAGTTGATTCAGTTACTATTTTACATACTAGTGCTGATGGTTGTATTTTTACAGGTTACGGAAAAATTGTAATTAATGATTTAGACCCAAGATTAAAAAATATACTTATCGATAAATCTACTAATGAAATTGATTTAAATTTTGGCATTTTACCAACATATTATCAAAATGTATTTACTTATGAAGCCTATTTGAATTCTAGTACAAATAAAGTATGTTTTTCACCACAACAAAACATAACATCAGCTTTAATACAAAAAGGTAATTTACCTAATGCTACTTCCGTAACTGAAATATATAATGGAAATGGATTACCAATTAATACTAATGATTTTTATTTTAAAAATAGTGGAGATTCTCTTACTATAAATTTAAATAAAAATAAAAATTATTATAATGTTAGCATTAATTATAGCATGTTATATGCTCCAATATTACAAGCAAATTATCCTTTGTATGGTTGTAATATAAAATTTAATTCAGATTTGAATATTAATTTTCCAAGAATGGACAGTTTGAAAAATATTAGAATCTGCAACAAAGATACAATAATTGATTTAACTAAAGAAATTAAAGCATCTATTCCTGTTAAAGCTTTTTCATGGACTGGTTTAGATATTAGTAATAATTTATTCAATAGTTCATTAATTAAAAATGATACAATAATAAAACAAACTTTAAATATTGAAGAGACCAATACTACTTGTACAAATTATAATTTAAGTAGATTTGTATATATTTCAAAGCCAAAAAAT
>JBEEPA010000118.1:0-2847 GCA_041191385.1 Bacteroidota bacterium
TCAAGAAAAAAATATCTGTTCTCCAAATGTTTCTATTAATCTTAGAAATTATCTCTACAGAAATTATAAAAATATATACTTTGTAGTTAATGGGGTTACTGTAAATGATTCTATAATTTATGGTAAAAATTTTAGTTCTAGCAAATTAAATATTACTGCGAATAGTAATTATAATGGTGTTATCACTTCCACTCCTATATTAACAATAGATGTATTAAATGATAATTTGGCTATTAATTTAATACCAAACCAATGTCCAAGTATTCAAAAAAACTATTTAGACATTAGTTCATATATTAATAATAGCACTGGAGGTGTTTTAACAACATCATTTAAATTGAACTCTAAAACTATTACACAACCTAGTATTATTCAACTAGTAAATAATACTTCAAATATAGTTAACGATACAATTTTTGTAAAAGCAGATTATGGTAAAACATTTTCTCCAGGTGGTACTGCTTATTATACTTGTAATGTTATAGTTAAAACTCCAATTAGAATATATCCAAAACCTGCTTATACGTTTAACCCTTTAACATCTTCTTATTGTTTTAAATCGGGAGAACATGAATTAACAAAAAGTATGGGATTAGTAGATGCAGCTGAACCTACTGCAAGTTATTATTGGTACTCAAAGCGTGTTAGAAAAGATGCTTTAGGTAAATATTATTACAATACTGATTCATTAAAAACAAATCCTACAACTTCCCTATATGATACTTTATATTTCAAAGGAGAATCTCAATTAGGTTGTTATAATGATTCTGCTAGATATATTGTGTCCATTTTAAACAAACCAACTATTAATGGAAACTTTAATGACACATTGATGTGCAAAGGCTCAACTATCCCTTTATTTACATTATCTTCTCCAACTCCAGCTGGAGGTGTATGGTCGGGTATAAATAGTGAGGTTACTAAAAGTGGACAATCATATTTATTGAATGTTAATAATTATATAGCTAACACAATAAATACAATCACTTACACTGGCACTTCATTTAATGGTTGCTCTAATTCTAGAACAAAAAAAATATACTTAAAACAAAACCCTCGTTGGGATTCAACACTTGTAACTTCAAATAATGCTAAGAACTATTTTTGTTTAGGAGATACATTAAAATTGAAAGCTTCAGTACCATTTACAGGCAAGGGTGCTGTAAACTTTAAATGGTATAAATTTCAAAATGGTACACCATTTTCAACATTAGACAGTACAAAAGGATTGTTTACAAGTACATACACGTTTTTTGTGACCAATACTGATACATTGTCAAAGTGTGAAAGTAATAAATCAAGATTTACTTTCTTAATGGATTCAGCAAAAGTAAATATTAAAACTGATTCTGCTTTTATTAGACCTAATTCATTGGTAACTATTTATTCTAATCCTTCTTCAAATGTTATTAAATGGGAGTGGACTTTCAATGATGGGCGTAAATCTGTTAGACAAAATCCTAAAATGTATATTTATAATCCTAACGATTCTTTAAGTTGTACTTTAAGAATTACTACCTTAAACGGATGTGTAAGAAATTTTAGTTCAAATAATCTTTTAATTACCAAAGGTTCTAAACTTGGAATTATTACCGGAACTGAAACTATTGAAAATTCTATTGAAAAAATTGAGTGCTACAATGCTCTTGATAAAATTATATGCCCTAATGTAATTGAAAGTATAGAGGTTTTCAATTCATCTGGAGTAATGGTTTATCAATCTAATAATTTCAATAAAGATGTTTATCAAATTGAGGATTTTCCATCTGGATTGTATTTGGTAAAATATATTTCGAACAATAAGTTATTCACTCAAAAATTAATTAAATAATGAAAAAGGGAAAAAATACATTATTAGCTGCATTAGGATTTCTTATAATTCTATGCAGTTGTGAAAATAGAAAAACAGAATTTACAAATTTATCTAATGCTCCTGCAATTAAATTTGTTTCATTATATCCTTCAAAAATTGATGCTAGTGGTAATTTAACTGATTCAATTAAAGTTTCTCTTAAAAACGGACAAGCTTATTATAGTTTTAATTTTAGTTACTCGGACCAAGATAACAATTTAAGTAGGGTAGTTCCAAATGTAATTTTTGGAAATGGCTTATTCAATGTTGGTGGTTTTTTTACACAAAGCAATGTTGTTTATCCTGTTAATTCAACTACTGGTACTTTAGAAATTCAATACAAAGGTGCTGCTCTTGGCGAAAACAATTTAACATTTACAGCAATTGATGCACTTAACAAACAAACTGTAATAAATGCTAAGATTATAGCATTTGACAATATTGCCCCTGTTGCTCGTCCATTTGTTGTTAGTGAAAATAAAATTGAAGATCCATTACAATATAATTTAGATGCATCATCAAGTGTAGATTTTGATGCTCGATTCGGTGGTGGCATAAAAAGATATATTTGGGTTGTAAATGGTTTTACAATCTATTCAGATACTGCAATAACACCAATAATTTTTGATGCAGCTGGAAATTATAGCATTTCATTAACAGTAATCGACAATGATGGTACATCATCTAATACAATAACTTTACCCTTCTCATTTTAACAATTTATGAAAAAAATCATTCTCTCAATTGGTTTGTTAATACCAATTATTGGATTTTCTCAGACTTATAAAGTTGAGGAAAAACCGACTTGGACTGCTCAAAACTATACTGACTATAGCAGTGAAGTTGACAGTACAGAAATTAAAGCAAAATTGAAAGCTAAACAAGATTCTATTGATTTAGCTTCAAAACGTACTCCTGTTGCCCCTCCCTCTATTTTAAACAGAACGACTTTAAAAAAATCGCCTGTAAAAGCTAAAGAATTAGATGTTAAAGGT
>JBEEPA010000119.1:0-2764 GCA_041191385.1 Bacteroidota bacterium
ATTTTTATCGCATAAAATTTTAGTAAATCTTCTTAATTTCTGTGGATTATGTACGATACTTTTATAAAAGTCCCCCATATTCCCACCCCCAGACCAAAAAGTAACGTCACTCTTAACGATATTTTTTTCTCTCTGTGACGGAGTATCTGCTGGAAATGTATTTATAATAGAAATGTCAAATTTTTTCATTAATTGGATTGCTCCTTCCCAAATAAGCCAATCACCAGCATTACCAAAAGGATACGCAATATTCGCTATACATCCAGAATATTCTGAAAATAAATGACTAAAGTCATTTTTATTGTAAAGTTCCATAAATGTTATAAAATCTTAAATTTTATTTAAAAATAATTTTATTTTTTCGATGTCCGCTAAAAATGGAGTGTCCCGTTTAACTTCGAAAATAAGACTATGGTAATCCATGCCAACGGCTTTTGCTAAACTAGCATAATATGCATAAATATGAAAAGATGGAAGTAATTCAATTAATGTAGATCCTTTTTGACAGAAACAACAGTCTGCTAAATTTGAACCATGTACGCCCATAACAATTTTAGCTTCATTAAAAATCTGCGGTAAATTTTCTGTTTTATGGGGTATAATTATTTCAAATCCTTCCGAAGAAAGAAATTCGCATAATTCTTTCTCGTTATTCATATTTCTTTGCGCCTCAGATCTAGAAATATAAATTTTTCTAAAAGGTTTAATATTATCTTCTAAATTAAAGATAGGTCGTAAAAAATTAAAGCTACCTTTTCTAAACACCCTGCCTGAACCTCTGAATGTTGGTACATACAGAGAATCAAATTGGTACAAAGATTCATTCGGAATTTCTAGTAATTGATTATCTTTATACCCCAAATATTTTTTAAACACGTTAAAATGGCGAAAATTTTTATGTGGAAGAACTATATATTCAAAATCCTCAATTTTGATGGGTAGCTTATTTTTTATAATTTCTAATTTGGGTAGCTCATCCAAAAGAATATGACCATATACACTATCAAATAAAGATTTGATATACAAACATTTACCATTTAATTTTTTAATTTCTTTTGCTTTACTAAATTTTGCATAATTTTGAAGAAAAAATAGGGTTTGTCTTTGGTCTCTATTTAATCTATTACCTATCCATGAAGTTTCATTAATCGCAAATTTTTGAAAATTAAAAACCATTCCATCATTACCAGCAAACCCAAGTGAAAGATGGAGGAGACCATTGCTTGGAATATAATTTTGTTTCTCAAGATGTAGGTTATCAGATAATTCAGATTTTTCATAAGTAAAAATATCTTCTGGCTCATATTCTAGCCAATCAATATTAGAGTTAGACTTATCTATATCTATTTCGCCGAAATTTTTTTCAATTGTCTGAATCGTGCTATCTAGTTCTCCTGATTGATATACCAATCCACACATATTTTTATCTCTAACTTGAAATTTCTTATAATTTGTAGAGCTTTTGGCGTCATGACATAACATGATGGATTTAACAATATCCCGTTTAATTAAAGAATTAAAAAAATGATCAATTGGGTGAATAAAATTTTTTTTATCGTAAAAAATTTCAACAGCGATTTTAGCAAAATTTTTATTTACCAACATGGCATGAGTTTGGAGAACTTGGGCTCCATAAATTATATTTTTGAGACCACCTATAGATTCTGCCTCAGATTTGTCAAAAATCCATCTTTTATCGTCACCACTTGACCAATACCATCCGCCTAAATATAGAATGTCAAAATCGTCGGCATCTAAAGACAGGGTATCTATCTCCTTTGTGAAATTTGAATGTAGAATTATATCATCTTCAAATATTAAATGAAAAGGTTTTTCGTTATTTAAAAAATTTTCTAATATACTAATATGGGCAAAAGCGCACGATAGTTCATTATCAGTGGCTTTAGTTTTTAAGAAATTATCATTCCCACTCTTTTTATAAAGTATTTCTCTTATATTTGACTCTTTTACATCTGTAGCCGCATGTCTAGTTATATTTTTAAATCCACCCGTCTTTAACTGGATAAAAGAATTCGCATATCGAGATGGGTATTTATTTAAATTAATAATACTTGCTTCGATTTCCAATAAATTATTTGTATCTAATTTCATTATTATTTTAAGTCTCTCATTGTTTTATATATTTTGCAGTCTTGTTTCAAAATTTTTTCAGCAAAAATTGCATCATTTTTAATTTTACCTTTAACTATTACTATATCATTTTCTTCTGGAAACTTTCCCCCATTCTCTTCTTTGCATGATTCTAATAAATTATGGCGCCCATCGAATAATAAAACCGATACATTCGCGGTGTCATCATTTAAAGATATTTTAAAGTATTTATTATTATTTCTAGACTTAGAAACTCTCGTTTCTAAAACCTGACCGACTAATAAAACGGTGTCATTTTGTTCTTTTGTGCCAAAAGCATTTCGAATTGTATCAAAATTTTTATTCTTTCTCTTAAAGATATACGTCAAATTTTGACTATAACTGAACCCCAAACAATTTTTTTCATAAAAGTAATTTGTTAATTCTTCGTTTCTACTATTTAACAAATAAATTTCTTTATAAGGAGTATATTTCTTTTTAATCGTTTCAAACCTTGATTCTTTAATTTGATTTTTTTCGGCTAAATTCTTTATAATCTGTAGAATATCTTTATTCTCAGTTTCATCATGTATAGTTTTAATTTGACGCTTCTCTTTTTCTGATAAAATATTAAAAGTTTGTGCCTCTAAAACAAGTTTGGATCTTTTTGTAC
>JBEEPA010000120.1:0-3243 GCA_041191385.1 Bacteroidota bacterium
GGTGTTTATTTTATTACTTTAATTAATCAACAAAATCACAAAACTTTAAAATTTATCAAACAATAGAAATATGAAAACAATAAAAATATTAGCAGTGTTACTTTTAAGTATAATTAGTAATATAACTTTTGGTCAAAATGATTCTGTTTATATAGTTAAAGGGAATTTGGTATTACAAGCGTATGCAATTTCGGATATTGATAGCATTATTTTTTATAGACCAACTACTAATAATATAAACATCCAAGAAAAATTATTAAATGGAGTAACGCCATTTGAGATTTATAAAATCAATCCTAATTTTTTAGATTCTTTATATGGTAAAACTTATCAAGGAGGTATAATTGCTTATTTGGATACAATTAGCGGAAAAGGTTTAATTGCAGCTCAAAATGATTATTCTGATCCAATTAGATGGGGTTGTAGTGGCACACTAATATCGGGAGCTAATGGAGAAATAATAGGTACAGGAAAGCAAAACACAATTGATATTCTTGCAAGTTGTCCATTAAGAAATATTGCAGCTAAAGTTTGTTCCGATTTGATTTTAAATAATTATAACGATTGGTTTTTACCTTCAATTAATGAACTTAAAGCTTTAAAAGATAATCTGCATAATAAAGGATTCGGGAATTTTAAAAACTCACATTATTGGAGTAGTAGTTTAAACAACAGCAATGGAATGGGTAACGTATGGAACTTGTCTTTTTCAACAGGTATTGAGTATAGCAATATTGCAAATAGTGAATATTATGTTAGAGCAGTACGTTCATTTTAAACATTTTTGTTAACTATTTTAATTCAAAATAAAATACGTGGAGTTCAGAAACCACTTAAAAAACGGGGTGAAACCGAAAAACCTAAGAGTAGGGAAAAACTAAATTTTTACATAAAATGAATAGATTTAAATTTTCAATTTTTATTGGATTATTTTTTATTGGATTACTTTCTTCTTGCGAAAAAGATGAACCAACATCTTCAGGTGGTTCTTCAACTACAGTTGCTGAGGATAAGCAAAACATTAAGGCAACTTTTGATAATACATTAGTTTGTTTTGAACAATTAAAAGATGGCGATTTTTTTCAAGCAATAATGAATTTTTTACAATTGCAAAATGGTAATGTAATAAACGAGAATTGGGTAAGTAATATGTTTGACGAAATGGATAACGTAGTTGATTTAGAATGGGTTGATGAAAATAATAGATTTAGTTTAGCACAATATAGTGGAAATTATACATGGAATCATTCATCAGAAACTTGGGGAAAAACAAATTCAAGTCAAATTGTTATAAATTTCCCTTCAGACAAAAATAAAACTTCAAATAATTGCACTTTTACCGTTTCTGAGTACCAAGACGAATCTTTTACAGTTGATAATGAGAAAGTATATTTGCCAAAATCACTAAAAGCTAAGTTACTTAAAGATGGTGTTGAAATGTTTAATATAAATATGTCTTGTACTTATAATAGTAGTGGATTCCCAATGCCTATTGATGCTACAATATCAATTTTATTAAATCCTCAAACTTATACGTTTAAAATTAAACGTTTAACAAATACACAATTTGAACTTAGTGCAAGTTTAAATTCAGCCGCTGGTTGCTCAAGTAAATTCAGCACAAAAATATCTTTAGCAAATTCGGATTATCAAAATCTTGATTTAGATGATGATATTAACAACATTCAATTTGATTATTCAAAAGATGACATAAATATAAATGGCGTTTGGGATGTTAAAACATTTAATAGTATTTCAAATCCCAAAACCGAAGATATAAATAATACAATAAATTTTGTGGTAAAATATAAACAACAAAAAATTGGTGATTTAAAATTTAAAGATTTAGGTAATCAACGTGAATTATTTATCTTTTATAAAGATCAATCCTCCGAAAATACTGCGCTTTATTACGATGTGTTTTTTAGTGATTTTAAATCTATCTTTCAACAATATTTTGACGTTGATGATTTAGATTTAGATATATAATTGATATTACATATTTTAATTAATTACAATAAACATAAACCTCGCTCTCTAAGGGCGAGGTTTGATATTAAGATGAGCAAAGTCCTAAGGCTTTGAGGTATTTTAAGGGATTGAGGATATTAAAAAATTCCTTTTTGATAATAAAAAAATCATGGTAAATACTGTGCTATCCCTATTTTTTTTATGGATGTGTACTTAACTCCTTGCCTTCGGGCGAGGTTTGATATTAAGAAAAGAGCAAAGCCCTTTGGCTTTGTGATACAATAACTTTAGTTATTATTTAAGCCAGAGTGGGGTTTAAAAAAATTCCTTTTTTGACAATAAAAAAATACTAGTAAAATACTGTTGTATCATTAATAAAATTAATAATTGTGAAAAAAAATTATACAATAAAATTAATAGCAATATTTATTCTATTTAACATTTCTGTTAAATCACAAATTTCCTTTAACAAAGTGGATTCTTTAACATTTTACAAAAACGAAATAGGTATAGACATTGCTAATATTATTACATTTTTAAAAAAAAATCAACAATCGTATTTAATCAATTACAAGTATTACTTTACAAACAAAAGTGCCTTTAGAGGTGGGTTAAATTTAGATTGGGCAACATTAAACTCATTAGGTAAATATGTTAACACACGTGTAGGTTACGAGTACAATAAAAAAAAGGATAATTGGGGATTATATTATGGAGCCGATTTTTCATATATGTATTCAAAAAATAATTTACAATCAATTAAAACAAATAAAATAGGTATCGAGCCTTTAATTGGCGTTAAATACTTTTTTAGTAAGCATTTTTCCATTTCAACCGAAGCAAAAATTAATTTTTACAACTACTTCTTTCGAGACCCATACTCTTTCGATCCCTCATCTAATCAAAACGACTACCGCATAGTTATAGGTTCTGTTGGTATGCTATTGCTAAATTACCATTTTTAAAGTGCTTTAATTTACTAAGTAGTTTATAAGTTGTTGAACTTATGTAAATTAAAATTGATTTTTTTTACTCAAAACTTGTTATGTATATACATAATTTCATATTTTTGTGTTTTAATTAGAAAATAATCGCGGAATCCGAAAAGCACCTAGAGTTGGAAATCAAAAAGAAAATTTAATATGAAAACAAAAATTACAACTTTAATTTTATCTTTAATCACTTCTATTTCTTTTGCTCAATTAACTTTTGTAAAGGAGGTAACAGGGTATGATTACCTAGTATTTCCAAATAGAAATCATATTGATGCTA
>JBEEPA010000121.1:0-3202 GCA_041191385.1 Bacteroidota bacterium
ATAGCTGGAATTAATTATGACTTTTGTTAATTCATTATCCATTTTAAATTTTTAACACAAAGTTAAAAATTTAATTTTATGATTAATATAAAAAAAATACTTAAACAAATACTCATTAATAAATATTTATAAAACATGATAAAAAAGATATTTTGGGTAAAATTGTAATAAAAAAATTAATCCCTATTTACATTCATTTTTAAATCTAGGTGTTCTACATCGTCCACGGATTTCATTACTTTGGAAGACAAAACATTTTTGAAAATGATAATTTTATCCAACAAAGCACTATCGCTTGCAGCTAAAATTTGAGCGGCTAAAATTCCTGCATTTTTGGCTGCATTTAATGCAACAGTTGCTACAGGAATACCGTTGGGCATTTGAAGAATGGATAAAATAGAATCCCAACCATCGATAGAATTAGATGATTTAACAGGTACACCAATTACAGGCAGCGGCGAACATGAAGCCACCATACCCGGTAAATGCGCAGCACCACCAGCCCCACAAATAATTACTTGTAAACCACGTTCGTGCGCCGATTTTGCATAATCAAACATTCTATCAGGAGTACGATGTGCCGAAACCACTGTAATTTCGAAAGGAATCTCCAATTCGTTTAACACCTCCGCAGCCTCTCTCATTACTGGTAAATCGCTGCTACTCCCCATTATAATTCCAACTTTAGCCTTCATAACTTTGTAATTTTTTTAGTGAATATCCTGTAGCTATAAAAAATAGCCAATTGTTATCAATTAATATGTTTTTACTTTTAAAGTATTTTTTACTTGCAAAGCAATTTCCTTAGCTTTTTCCATTGTTTGCGCCACCACCGTTACATGTCCCATTTTACGAAACGATTTTGTAGTTTTTTTGCCATACACATGGATATTTACACCCGGCAAAGCACTTACCTCGTTCCAACCTTCGTAAGCTGCATCACCCTCATAGCCATTTTCGCCCAATAAATTTACCATCACCGCCGGACATTTAGCATCGGCACTTGCCAATGGCATATCATATAAACAACGCAATAACATTCCAAATTGTGATTCGTAATTTGCCTCAATAGTATGGTGACCGCTGTTGTGCGGACGAGGAGCAATTTCGTTTACCAACAATTCCCCATCAGCAGTTAAAAACAACTCCACCGCCAATAAACCAATCATATCCAACTGCTCAATAATTGTTTCGGCAATTTTAACCGCTTTAGCTTCAATTTCTTGCGATACCTCAGCCGGCGAAAATAAAAATTCCACCAAATTAGCTTGCGGATTAAATTCCTGTTCCACACAAGGAAAAGAAACCATTTCGCCTTTTTCGTTACGCGCAATAATTACCGACAATTCCTTTATAAATGGTATTTTTTCCTCTAAAATACTAGGCGATTGAAAAGCTTGAGCCAAATCTGCCTCCGATTTTAAAATATGTACACCTTTACCGTCATAGCCCCCTTTACACAGTTTTTGCACCATTGGAAACTGCGCTACAAAATTGTTTAAATCCGCAGGATTCTCGATATAATGAAAAGGTGCTGTAGGGATTTTATTTGCTTGATAAAATAATTTTTGTTTGTATTTATCCTGAATCAATTCGATAACATCCGGTTGAGGAAAAACCTTTTTACCTTCACTTTCTAAAACCTTTAAAGCCTCCACGTTTACGTTTTCGATTTCGATAGAAATTACATCCAAATTTTTACCAAATTGCAAAACATGATTGTAATCCTTTATATCTCCTATCACAAATTTTTTCCCCAAAGCATTACACGGCGCGTTTTTATCGCTATCCATAAACTCCAAATCCAAGCCCCAATCGTACGCCTTAATTTGCATCATTCTGCCCAACTGTCCGCCGCCTAAAATTCCAACTCTTTTGTTATTTGTAAACGCTTTTTGCATGCTGTATTTATTTAACTTTTATTCCCCATAAATTAGCTGTAACTAAGGGACTTAAAACTTGTAATTGATTATTATATTTAACCTGCATAGATTGATCGAACTTTTCGATTTTTACAATTTCAAAAACAGTGTCCAATATGATACTTTTTTCGTTTAAGTATTCCAAAAACTCCTTAGAACCATTTACAACAGATTTTAATTGAAAAAAATCGCCTAATTTAAAATGTTGTAAAGCAACAAATTGATTTAGAGGCATATCCCCATTTTTATCCGGAATAGGCGAACCATGAGGATCCACTGTTGGGAAACCTAAAATTTGCTCCATTCTATCAAAAAACAATGGCGATTGGATATGCTCGATTTGTTCGGCAATTTCGTGCACTTGCTCCCAACCAAAACCCATCACATCCACCAAATACATCTCGGTTAAACGGTGTTTACGCACAATTAAACCTGCAGCTTTTTTTCCATTAGGAGTAAGATTTAACGGCTTATATTTTTCGTACACCACCAAACCTTTTTCCGCCATTTTTTTCACCATACTGTTAACAGTAGGCATTTTTAAACCTAAATCTACACTTAAATCGTTTACACTCACACTTCCTTTATCGTGCGAAATGTTGTACAAAGCCTTTAAATAATTTTCCTCTACTAAAGAGTACATAAGTGCCAATTATAAATTATTTGCCGTGGCAATGTTTATATTTTTTACCGCTTCCACAAGGACAAGCCTCGTTTCTTCCTACAGTTTTTTCAACCATTATGGGTTGTCTTTTTCTCTCGGTTTCCTCTTCCCCACTTCCAATCCCTCTATTGGTATTTCCTTTAACAGGAGGCGGAGTTGCAACGGTTTCGCGCTCTAATCTGCCTTCATTTTTAATAATACCTGCGTGCATTAAAAAGCTTACAATTTCGTAATTGATACGATTTTGCATCGATTTAAATAACTCGTACGATTCGAATTTATACACCAACAAAGGATCTTTTTGCTCTATAGATGCATTTTGAACGTTGGTACGTAAATCGTCCATTTCGCGTAAATGCTCTTTCCATTCTTGATCGATTATTGCTAAAGTAATACTTTTCTCGAACTGGGTAGCAGCTTCTCTTCCTTCGGTTTCAACAGTTTTATCCATATCTAAACGAATTTGTAAAGCTTTTTTTCCATCTGTAAATGGAATAGACATAATACTGAAATCGTTAGCAGGATTTGAACGTACTTGTTTGATAGAATCATAAGCGATTTGTGCAATCATTGATTTCTTTTGATTGTAAGATTGAAGAACTTCCGACTCGAATTT
>JBEEPA010000122.1:0-15374 GCA_041191385.1 Bacteroidota bacterium
ACAAGGTTTGCAAATTGGAATGGCAAGTGGTGCGGATGTTTTTAGAAGTAATGTAGGATTAAATTTTCCTTACACAATGGATGGTTTATCTATAGTAGGCTCTAGTGCATCTAACCCAACAGGATTTTTTTACTACCTATATGATTGGGAAGTAGAAAGAAATGATTTTTGTTACAGTGTGCGTAAAGAGGTTAAAGCCGAAATAAATGATGCAGGAACTCCTGTTTATGAAGATGTTACAGTTTGTAATTTGGGAGATGTAACTTTAAGCGCAACTTCATCTAACAACAACACTATTTTGTGGTACGATAACGCAACAGATACTATCCCTGCTTTTGTAGGAGATATTTACGAAACAAATATTCAAAATCCTAAATCATTTTATGTTAGTTCTTCTACGAGTATTGGAACACAAAAAATCGGTATGAATTCTATAATTCCTGCAGATGGGGCTTATCATAATGGTGGATTTTTTATGGTTTTTGATGCACCAAAACCAGTATTGTTAAAATCGGCTTTGGTTTTATCAGAAGAAGCTAAAAATCGAACAATTGTTATTCGTAACGCCAATGGTGATGTAATAGCTAGTAAACAAGTGTTTATTCCAGCTGGGGAATCCAGAGTTAAATTTGATTTTACAATTCCGCAAGGAAATAATTTACAAATTGGTTTTTCGGATAGTAATTTAAAATTGTATCGCACTAATGTTGGTGTAACTTATCCATACTCTGCTGGTGGTTTAATGACAATTAAAACTACAACTGTAGTAGACCAAAACATTGCCAATAATTTTTACTATTATTTATACGATATGGAAATTATGGATACGGATTATTGCGAAAGCGCTAAAGCAGAAGTTGTGGTTAATGTAGATATTTGTACAGGAACGGATGTTGTTTCGCAAAGTAAACTAATCGAAATTTATCCAAATCCAACACAAAATCAAGTTACAGTTAAAAATAAAGAGGCTAAAAAATTACAATTGTTTGATGTTCAAGGTAAATTGTTACAAACTGTTAACATCAACAATTCCAATCAGATAGTTAATTTAAATTCTTATGCACCAGGAACTTATTATGTTCAGGTTACTTTATCAAACGATAAAATTGTTAGTGAAAGAGTAATTAAACTTTAATATGATTTATTCATTCATCCCATCTTCAATTATTTTGAAGATGGGATTTTTATTTTGTCATTTTTTCATAAAAAAGGTAAAATACTACGAAACAAAAATTAATTTTTTAGTACTTTTAATCACATAAAACACTCATATTAAAAAAAATATTCAAAAAAATATAGAAACGCTAATTTCTATATGTATTTTTGTTGCCATGTTAAATTTAAATTAAAAAATGTTATGTTAGAAGGTTTAATGATTGTTGTATTTGTACTAGGTTATTTGGCTATTGCTTTTGAGCATCCTTTAAAAATTGATAAAGCGCCATCTGCCTTGATTATTGGTATGGTTTGTTGGGCAATTTATGTATTTGTTCCAGGCGTAGATCATCATATTGTTGAGCATGGTAAAGATGGAAGTGGGGGTTTATACCATCATTTATTTGATATAGCTAACATTTTATTTTTCTTATTGGGCGCAATGACGATTGTAGAGTTGGTTGATGCTCACGAAGGTTTTTCTGTAATAACTGATAAAATTAAAACAACTAGTAAAGTAAAGTTATTGTGGATTGTTGGAGTAATTACATTCTTCTTTTCAGCTGGTTTAGATAACTTAACAACTGCTATTGTAATGATTTCTTTATTACGTAAATTAATTGCCGATAAACAATTGCGTTGGTTATTTGCGGGTGTAGTAATTATAGCTGCAAATGCTGGAGGGGCATGGTCGCCTATTGGAGACGTAACTACAACTATGTTATGGATTAAAGGGCAATTACCTAATGTACCAAATATGATTGTAAATTTAATTTTACCAGCTTTAGTTACTATACTTTTACCTTTAATTGTGCTAAGTTTCCGTTTAAAAGGAACTTTCGAACGTCCTGATGATAAAAAATCTGGCTCACATGGAGCACCTACAACAGCTTTCGAAAGAACTTTCATGTTTATTTTAGGTGGTGTTGGTTTAGTTTCTGTTCCAGTATTTAAAACATACACACATTTACCTCCATTTATGGGTATGATGTTAAGCTTAGGGGTTATCTGGGTAATTACTGAGGTTTTACACCGCAAAAAAAAACACGAACACAAAAGTGCCTTATCTGTAATTTCAATTTTACGTAAAATTGACACTTCGTCTGTATTATTTTTTATGGGTATTTTAATGGCGGTAGCAGCTTTACAAGAAGTTGGACATTTAAATACTTTAGCTGGATTTTTAGATTCTACTTTTGGTAATATTTACGCTATAAATATGGCAATTGGTTTATTATCTTCTATTGTAGATAACGTTCCTTTAGTAGCTGCTGCGCAAGGTATGTATCCAATTGCAGAGGCTGGTTCATTTGCGGCTGGCGGACAGTTTTGGGAGTTTTTAGCATATTGTGCTGGTACTGGTGGTAGTTGTTTAATAATTGGTTCGGCTGCTGGTGTTGCGGTAATGGGATTGGAAAAAATCGATTTCTTTTGGTACTTGAAAAAAATTAGCTTATTAGCACTTATTGGTTATTTAGGTGGTGCTGCTGTTTATTATTTTTTACATGCTATGTAATTTAACTTAACAATTAAAATTAGTTATGTTTTTATTAGATTTACAAAGAATTCCTAACGGAACAAATGCTCCGGTAGAAAATTTGAATGCAGAAACAGGTTTACCTAATCAGGTAGAAGAAACTTTGCCAATTATCGACTTGGTAATTGATTCTTGGCCTATTATGTTGCCCCTATTAATTTTGTCGATTGTGGCAGTTTATATTTGGGTAGAACGTTACTCGGCGATTCAAAAAGCGAGTAAATTAAATCCTAGTTTTATGCCCGAAATTAAAGCGGCTGTTTCTAAAGGAAATTTTGAGCAGGCTTTAACAATTTGTAAACAACATAATAATCCTACTTCTCGAATGATTCACAAAGGTGTTTCGCGTTTGGGCCGTCCGTTAGAGGATATTGCTACTTCTATCGAAAACGTTGGTAAATTAGAAATATCGAACTTAGAAAAAAACTTATCCATTTTAGCAACTATATCTGGCGCTGCCCCTATGATTGGTTTCTTAGGTACGGTTGTGGGAATGATGACAACTTTTCATCAAATGGCTCATGGTGGTAATGGAGGAATTAAAATTGATGATTTATCGAGTGGTATTATGTATGCCATGGCAACTACGGTTGCAGGTTTAATTGTTGGTATTATTGCATATTTAGGTTACAACATATTGGTTTCTAAAGTGGATAAAGTGGTGCGTGATATGGAGGATAAATCTTTAGAATTTATGGACTTATTACACCAACCAGCAGAATAGTATGGGCTTACGTTCTAAAAATAAAGTTGATCCAAATTTTAACATGTCGAGTATGACCGACATAGTTTTTTTATTGCTTATTTTCTTTATTGTTCTTTCAACTTTTGTTTCTGTTCATGGTTTAGATATTGATTTACCTAAAACTAAAGCTGCTGTAAATCCAATTCATACTCAAATTGTTGTTGAAATTGATAAAAATTATACCTATATGATTAATGGGAAAATTACATCGTTAGAAGGTGTAATTAGTGAGTTGGAATCACAAGCTGCTGGAATGGAATCTCCATCGTTAATTTTGGTGGCAGATGCTAAAGTGGAATGGCAAAAGGGGATGGAAGTAATTGCTGAAGCTAAAAATTTAGGTTATACTAAAATTGTGGTTCGTACAGAGGCGAATCAATAATTGTTACTTTTTAAATTGTTTGCGTTATTTTATTTTAACGAAAATCTTGCATCATGAAATCCAATAGCACCAATAAAGACGGGAAAATCAAAGGATGGATTACTACTGCTGTAGTGCATTTGGTTTTGATTTTATTGATGATATTTTTTGGTTTTACTACTTTAAATCCACCTTTAGGTGATGTTTCTATAGGTATGGAAGGTTTTGGTGATCCTGATGCCGGACGTAATGCCGAAGCCGAAACTGCCGAACAAACGCAACCTGAACCTCAAGAAACTTCTTCTTCGGCTTCTAATCCTCAAGATGACCCTTCTTTTCTTGAGCAAAATGATAGTCCGGTGGAAATTAAAAAAACTAAACCTGTAAAAACTACGCCTAAAACCGAGGAAAAAAAAGAGGTAGTAAAAACTGAACCTAAAAAGGAAGAACCTAAGGTAGATGACCGATTAAAAGATATGGCGAAATTGTTAAAAGGGCCTAATAATGATGGTGGTGCTGGAGAAGGAAAAAAGGATGGTAACAAAGGTGGTGAAAATGGCGATGCTGGAGGTGGAATTGGTAAAGGAAGTAAAGGTGCTGGTGATGGTATGTTTGATTTTGGCGGTCGTAAAGCTGTAAAAGCTGGAAATTTAAGTCATAACTGCAACGCTGATGGAACGGTTATGGTTCGTGTAACAGTTAACCGAAATGGTGATGTTATAAATGCCGAAATTGCTGCTGGTGGAACAACTGCTAATGAATGTTTAAGGGCTCGTGCTAAAGAAGCAGCATATGCAACTAAATATAGTGCTAATCCAAACGGACCAGCACAACAAGTTGGTAATATAGAGTTGTATTTCCAATTAAAATAAATGAATTATCAGGAAACTGTAAATTATCTTTTTGCTTTATATCCCAATTTAGCTAATAATGGCTGGGGTGCTTATAAACCTGGGTTGGAGCGTGTTTATGCTTTAAGCAATTTAATAGATAATCCACAAAAAAAATACCCCATAATACATATAGCAGGCACCAATGGTAAAGGCTCTGTTACACATATTTTAGCTTCTGTTTTACAACAAAGTGGCTACAAAGTGGGTGTGTTTTGTTCGCCACATTTAGTGGATTTTAGAGAGCGAATTAAAATTAATGGCGAATATATTCCCGAAAAGTTTGTAGTAGATTTTGTGAAACAAAACGATGAAAAATTTAAGGAAGTAGGTCCCTCTTTTTTCGAGTACACCACTATGATGGCTTTTAATTATTTTTATCAGGAAAAAGTGGATATTGCCATTATCGAAACAGGGTTAGGTGGTAGATTAGATTGTACCAATATTGTAGAACCTATTTTATCAATTATTACCAATATTGGCTTAGATCATCAAAAGTTTTTGGGCGATACTATACCACAAATTGCTTTAGAAAAAGCTGGAATTATAAAATCTAATGTTCCTGTAGTTATTGGAAAAACACAAACAGAAACCGAACGCATCTTTAAAGCCGCTGCAATTAAAAATAAATCGGATATTTATTTTGCTGCAATCATGAATTTTCCAGAAATGGAATCAGATTTACAAGGTTTATATCAACAAGAAAATATTAAAACTGTTCAATGTGCTTTGGAAGTTTTACAATCTACTTGGACTAAAATTTCGCCTCACAGTATAGCTATTGGCGTAAAAAATGTGGTTAAAAACACCAATTTTTTAGGTAGATGGCAAGTTGTACAACAACAGCCAAAAGTGATAGTGGACACAGCGCACAATGTGGATGGAATTACAATTTTAATCCAGCAATTACAACAATTAAATCAACCCATTACCTTAATTACTGGTTTTGCATCGGATAAAAATATAGATGAAATTTTAGAGCTTTTTCCGCCAAATTTTTCATACATCTTCACCAGCACTTCAAATTCTCGAATGTTATCTGCAGAGGATTTAGCGCAAAAAGCTTCAAAATATAAATTAAACCATCAAATTGTTCCAAATATTAGCTTAGTATCACAATATTTCCTAAAAGATTATAAGGGAATTTATATTATTGCAGGAAGTAATTATATAGTTGGTGATTTTTTAAAAGCTTTTCGATAAATTTGTTCATATTTGTAGTTAAAATCTCTCTAAATGCACAAATTTGCTAAGCTTTTATTTTTTATACTTTTTGTTTTCTCTTCAATTTTTGTAAAAGCGAATGAGGATTATGATTTGTATGTAAAATATCATCCTTTAGCTTTATTTAATTTAAACCGTCCTGCCATTCAAGGTAGTATGGAGTTGGTATATAAAAAACGTTTTGGTGTGGAGTATGTTTTCGGACAAAAATACTTTGAGTTTCGCCGTAATTTTTGGAAGTTTGATACGGATGAATTGGTAGATTTACCTCTAGGGCAATTTCATCAATTAGAGCTTAAATATTATCAAATTGTTGATTTTGGAAAAGATCATAACGATTATATTGCTCTGAGTTTTGGAAGAGTTAGGGATGCCAGAAATGTATTTGTGGAATATTCTACTGGTTTATTTGATGAAACCGACCAATTTGTAATTCGCAAATCCATACAATCTGTTGCTTTAAACTACGGAATGATACAGTACATTACTCCCAAAGTATTTGTTGAAGGGGTTTTAGGTATAGGCTTAAAAAGATTAACCAACAAATGGGAAGGTAACACTTACGATCCATTTTTTGATATCCCCAAAGGCGATTTATTTTTTTGGGAGTTCGAAGGCACACGCGTTTTACCTCAAATTAACGTAAGCTTCCGCATGTCATTTTTGATTTTCTAGTATAAAAGTTTATTATGTTTTAAATTATAATTTTAAGTATTTGTGGATATCTAATAAGTTTCAAGTATACTTGAAACTTATTTTAAAATTACTTAAAGTTTAAGATATGATTGAAACTATTTTATCCATCAAAAAGTCGTAAAATTACCATATAAAGTATATTTTTACAGAAAAAATATGCTCAAATCTTCTGTTTTTATAACTTCTTTGGTATTGGTAACCATAATTTTTTCGTGCAAAGTAAGTCGTTTTGTGGTGTATAATTTTGCAGATATTAACGATCATAAAAAGTTTCCAAGTGCCACTGCGCACAAAGGCGAAAATTCTTTTAGTTTTCCCGTGGCAACTCAATTTAAAATTCCCAATGATTTATTGGTTAACAATATCGCACAACCATTTGAGGAGTATTTGGAGCAAAACAATACTGTTGCATTTTTAATCATAAAAAACGATACTATACAGTACGAAAAATACTGGGAAAAATACCATCAAGCTTCTGTTGTTCCTTCGTTTTCGATGGCAAAATCTGTAACTTCCATTTTAATCGGTTGTGCTTTGGATGATGGCTTGATTCAATCTGTTTTAGAACCCATAACCAATTATATCCCAGAGCTTAAAGAAAATGGATTTGATAAAGTAACTATCGAGCATGTTTTACAAATGACATCGGGTTTGGACTTTAAAGAAAGTTATTTTAATCCTTTTGGGCACGCAGCAACGTTTTATTATGGAACCAATTTGCGAAAAGCAATAAAAAAATTAAAACTTAAAAACGAACCTGGAAAAGATTTTGATTACGTAAGTGGAAACACCCAGTTATTGGGTTTAATTTTAGAAAGGGCTTTAAAAAATAAATCGATTACCAAATATTTAGAGGAAAAAATTTGGATTCCTTTGGAAATGGAATACGATGCCACTTGGAGTTTGGATAGAAAAAGAAATGGGTTAGAAAAAACCTTTTGTTGTTTAAATGCTCGTGCAAGAGATTTTGCAAAAATTGGCAGATTGTTTTTAAATAAAGGCAATTGGAACGGAAAACAAATTGTTTCGGAAAAATGGGTAGAAAAATCTACTAAAATAGATATTATGAATGGAAGTGCTTGGTATTACCAATATCAATGGTGGCTACCCACCCAAACAGGCGATTATATGGCACAAGGTATTTTAGGTCAATTTATTTATGTAAACCCCACTAACAATGTAATAATTGCTAGATTAGGCAAAAACACAGGCAAAGCCAATTGGTGGAAATTACTATCCGATTTAGGGAAAAATTATTGATTTTATTGGGTTTACAAATATCTATTTTCTTAATTTACTACAATCCATAAAAAAAGCTACCCCAAATAGGTAGCTTTTTAGTTGATGAATGATTTTGTTAGTACAACTCCTTCATTAAGGCTGTACGGTACAATTTAATTTCTTCGCGGTTGTATTTATTATCCGACTCTAATAATAAATTCAATAAATATTCTAAATGATTTTCTGGCTCTTCAAATTCATCTTCTTCATCTTCCACTTCAATTTCCACTTCAAACGATTCGTCCTCTTGGATTTTTTCGCGCATTAATCGTAAAGTTTTTACAATTAATGGGTCGTTCATCTCTAAAGCAATTGTACGTAATTGTGTTAATTGTTCACAAACACTTTCGGGATTCCACTCGCCTGTAGCTTCTTTAAGCAAACTATTTAAAATTTTTTGCGCTTTAGGATTATTCATATCAATATAATTTAAAATTCGATTTCAAAAAAATGTAATTATGCAAAGTTAATAGCACTTGGCATATTTTTATGCACTATTGGACTAGTTTTTTTAATAAAAAAATATTACTTGTTAAAAATCAGTGTTTTAAACACTTAAACAATTCCCAAATAGCAATTCCGCCACTAATGGCAACATTTAAGGAATGTTTGGTGCCATATTGCTCAATTTCCACGCAAGCATCACATATATCAATGGTACTTTGTAAAACACCCTCCACCTCATTACCTAAAATTATTGCCACACCAGGTTTGTTAATTTTGTTTGATAAATCTAAAATATCCACCGAGCCTTCTGCCTGTTCCAAAGCAAAAATATTGTAATTTTTTTCGCTTAATTTAGCTAATGCTTTCATGCTGTCCTCAAAATATTCCCAATCCACAGATTCCGTTGCACCTAAAGCAGTTTTTTGAATTTCCCTATGTGGCGGTTTAGCAGTTATACCCACCAAATACACAGCTTCTAAGGCGAAAGCATCGGCAGTTCTAAAAATGGAGCCTATGTTATTTAAACTTCGGATATTTTCCAACACAACAATTACTGGTACTTTAGGAGCTTTTTTAAATTCATCTACCGTTAAACGGTTCATTTCATCAATGCGTAATTTTCTCATTTTTCAACAGCTGTTTATATCTCTTGCAATTAATAATAGGGTAAAAAATAGTATTTGTGTAATTTTACCACTTTAGCAAATGTAAATATATCTTTTAAATTTTAAAGCTTTGGATTCCACCGAAAAAAATAATAAAGTTGCCGAAACGCCTTTAATGAAACAATACAACGAAATTAAAGCCAAACATCCAGATGCTTTGTTGTTGTTTAGAGTGGGCGATTTTTACGAAACGTTTGGCGAGGATGCTATAAAAGCCTCTAAAATTTTAGGTATTATTTTAACCAAACGTGCCAATGGTACGGCTTCGGAAATTGCTTTAGCGGGTTTTCCGCATCATTCTTTAAATACTTATTTACCTAAATTGGTTAGAGCTGGACAAAGGGTGGCAATTTGCGACCAATTAGAGGATCCAAAACTTACCAAATCTATTGTTAAAAGAGGAGTTACGGATTTGATTACGCCGGGAATTGCTATCGACGACCAAGTTTTAACGGCTAAGGAAAACAATTTTTTAGCGGCTGTTTATGTAAATGATACTCATGCAGCAGTTGCTTTTTTGGATGTAAGTACAGGTGAATTTAGCGTGGCAGAAGGTAAAACAGATTTTATTGCGCGGTTAATTAAAAATTTTCAGCCAAAGGAGTTGTTGTTCGAAAAAAATAAATACCATTCCATAACGGATATATTCGGAAATCAATTTTATACTTACGGGATTGATGAATGGGCTTGGAATTTGGATTATGCAAAGGAAACTATCGAACAATTTTTTAAAGTTAAATCGCTAAAAGGTTTTGGATTAGAGGACAAAAAAACCTCCATTATTTGTGCTGGTTTAATTTTACATTATTTAAAAACTACACAAAACAATAACCGTCCGCATATTAACAGATTGAGCAGGATTGAGGAGCACGATTTTTTATGGATGGATTATTTTACCATAAAAAGTTTAGAGTTGGTGGGTACGGACCATCCTGAGGGTACGAGTTTGTTGGACATAATTGATTTTACTTTAACTCCAATGGGCGGACGTATGTTGCGCCGATGGGTGTTGATGCCTTTAATTGATAAACAAAAAATAGAGGAGCGTTTAAATTGGGTAAACTTTTTTAAGCAAAAAAAATTAAAGGACGAGGTGCGTTTAATTTTAGGCGAATTTGGGGATATAGAGCGCATAATCTCTAAAATTGCATCTAATAAAGTTAGTCCGAAAGAACTGTTGTTACTGGCAAAATCCATTCATTTTAGCAATCAAATTATAGCTTTGTTACAAAAGTTCGATTTGTTTGCGCCGATGTATAGTGCCTATCAAAATTCGGATGAAGTTCAAAATTTAATCAAACAAACCATTCATCCCGATGCGCCTGCAATTATTGGCAAAGGACGATTGATTAAAGAGGGTGTGGATGCAAAATTAGATGAATATTACCAACTTTTAACGCATGGCAAAGATTTGTTGCTGGATATGCAAAATCGCGAGATTGAGGCAACTGGAATAACTTCTTTAAAAATTAATTACAACAACGTTTTTGGTTATTTTATCGAGGTTAGAAATACGCACAAGGATAAAGTGCCCGATACTTGGATACGTAAACAAACTTTGGTAAGTGCCGAAAGATACATTACGGAGGAATTAAAAGATTTGGAAAACAAAATTTTACGTGCCGACGAGGAAATTGGAAAGATTGAGGCAGAAATTTTTAGAGATTTAATCGAAAAACTGTGTTTAAACTTACAAAAACTACAAAATAACGCTAAAATTATCGCTCAAATTGATGTTTTAAGTGCTTTAGGTGTGTTGGCGAACGAAAATAACTATCATTTACCTCAAATTTCGGATGATTTTGTGATTGATATCAAAGAAGGGCGCCATCCAGTTATCGAAAAAAAATTAAAAGTAGGAGATGTGTATGTGAGCAACGATATTTATTTGGACGATAGCACACAACAAATTATCATGGTAACCGGACCAAATATGTCGGGTAAATCCGCATTGTTACGCCAAACCGCTTTAATTACCATTTTGGCACAAATTGGTAGCTTAGTGCCAGCCAAATCGGCTAAAATTGGCGTGGTGGATAAAATTTTTACACGTGTAGGCGCTTCGGATAACATCTCTACAGGGGAATCTACTTTTATGGTAGAAATGAACGAAACCTCTAATATCCTTAACAATTTATCGGCTCGAAGTTTAATTTTATTAGATGAAATTGGGCGTGGTACGAGTACTTACGATGGGGTAAGTATTGCGTGGGCAATTGCCGAGTTTATTCACGAATACCCTATGTTTAAAGCTAAAACTTTATTTGCTACGCATTATCATGAGCTGAACAAAATGACGGATGAATTTGAGCGTATAAAAAATTACAGTGTGAGCGTTAAGCAAATCAACGATAAAATTATTTTCTTACGCAAACTACAAAAAGGTGGCTCGGAGCATAGTTTTGGTATTAACGTTGCCCAATTAGCCGGAATGCCAAAATTGGTAGTGGAAAAGGCGAAAAAGATTTTAAGCGAACTGGAACAAAAAAAGGGCGAGCCCAACACCAAAAAAATCCCAAAAGAAGGTGTTCAACTAAGTTTTATTCAACTGGACGACCCCATTTTAATTGAATTAAAAGAGGAATTAAAATCCATCGACATCAACACCTTAACTCCAGTGGAAGCTTTAATGAAACTAAACGAAATTAAGAGAAAAATTGGGTAGTTGGTGGTGGTTTAATGCTACTGAGAGACTAAAGTGACAATAGGGATTTGAAAAAAACCAATCATTGTAATTTTGAGGAAACAAAGAGATATAGAATTAATTTTGTAGTTGTGAGTATTAAAAAAAATTGTAACTACGAGTTGTGAAATCAAATTCTTATATAAAATTTACTGATGAACAGTTGTCTAAATTAGGCAATTCAATAATCTATTTATACAAAAAAACACCAAATTTATCTAAAACAAAAGGTTTAAAATTATTATATATTTCGGATCTTTTATATTCACACAGAGTAAATTCTCCTTGGTATAATACTGCTAAAGAAAATTTGGTTTTAGATTTAATCGAATCCGAAAAAGTAAATACTACAGAATTTGTTATCGATTTAGGTAAACTGGTTGAACACAATCCAAGAAAAATGGATATTTATAATCAGTTTCAAGAAGCAAATTAAAATGTATATTGAGGGCAACATGATCTATTTTGATCCATTTTATTTCAAGAATGGAAATACTACAAAAGAAAAGATTTTCGAGGGTTTAAAAAAATATATACTATGTAATTATTATCTAGTTTGCCAACTCGAAAAGATAACTTTCCTGATACAAATGTTGTAGATAATAAGAGCGTTGAATTGCCGGAATTAACATGAATTGTTTTGTTATATCGCCTAATATTGTAGTTACAGAATGTAGAAAATATTTTGTTTTTAAAACACATTTATACGGATATCAAATTGATATATGAAATTTGTAATATACTTGAAATTTATTAAAAAGAAGAAACTGATTTTATGATTTTGGGTAAAATGAAAAAAAGAAATATTTACTGTATTGATTTAATACTTTAAAAATTTCAAATCGATAAAACGAGATTATAAAAATCTTTTACCATAACATTAAAATCTTATTTAATTAATGAATATCAGGATAACTATTATTTAAAATAAAAATACTTATGAAAGGTGTTAAAAAAGCAAATTTACCTGAAAAAACTTGTTTAACTTGCCAAAAGCTTTTTACTTGGCGCAAAAAATGGGAGAAAAATTGGGATAATGTAAAGTATTGAAGCGAACCTTGTAAACGAAAAAAATAAAAATAAGCGATTAAATTTTATTTACAATTATTTTAGATACATAAAAACTATTTTCTGTTTTAACTTTTACGAGATAAATTCCACTATTTTCTATAAATATGTTGGTATTTTTTTGATTAGTGATTGCGCTATATATTTCTTGTCCTACAATATTATAAATTTTTATTTCAGCAGAATTTTCTTCGATTTTAACGGTAAATTGTCCTTTATTTGGATTTGGAAATACATTAATACTATTATTTTCAATTAATATTTGAGGAGTATTTACGATATCACAATTACTTGAAAAATATTTATCTATTATTACTTGTAATGCTTTTGATGCGGAATCCCCATGAGTTTTATTATATTTTGGAACCCACACATTGTACCAACCATTACCATAATCAGGATCACCTTCGGAAGTTACAGGACCATTTAAGAAAATTTCTGCATGTTGATTAAACTGAGCACTATCCATAGGTATTATAGATTTATAATGATAAAGTCTCTCGCAAATCAATGAGGAAGGCTGTATATTTTTAGCTTTAATTGCTTTTTCTAATTTTTGAGGGTTTTCGGGTTGAACTCCCCAAAAATGAATTAATGGACGTAAATCAAACCCTGCAGCTACAGACAACCTTAGTATTCTATCATCATTTTTAGATAAATCACTAGTTAATTTATTGTTGTTATAATCGATATTTAATTGATAATGAAATTTTTGTAAAGTTTCCCAACCAAAAAGTGCAGCAATTTCAACATATTTTGCATAACCTCTATGTTGATACCTTACCTCATCTTTTGTTGTATTTGAAATATCCATTGGATTACCTAATCTAAAATTTTTTGTAACCATCCAATTTATAGCTGCTTGGTTTCTTGTAATTTTATACATACGGGCGAATGACATTCCAAAAGCGCTATCTATATCCATTCCGTAATATTTATTTTCTACAATTGCATGTAATAAATTTACTATAGCTTCTCCTTCTCCTGTAAAGTCTGTCGTAAATTCAATATGCCCCAACTCATGCATCTCGTCATCAGAAAGACTCATAGCGCCTGGAACAAGTATCCAATAATCTCGATTTCCATTATATTTATCATAGGGTTCATAAGGATCATACATATTATTTCCTTGAGGAAAGCCTACACCTAATGCCCCATGTAAAATATCCACATCTAAAGCTATATACAAAGATTGATTGTTTCTTTTATCATGAGGATACCCCAATACATCAGAAATTGCATCAATTCTACCATTCCAATCTTTCATTAAAGTTTCTGGATCTTCATAGTTATAAATGTAACTTGTAGGAACTTGCATCATATATTTTTCAGATTCAAAATCAGCCCAAGGTGCTTGGTTTTTTCTTTGTACATTTTGCCATTCTGATAATGAAGTTTTATGATGGTTTGTTGCAGAGAAAAATGGTGCAGGTACAACATTTTTCAAACTTATTTTCTGTAATCCTTCAGATGCGGGATATGGGATAATTAAATATATACCTCCTCCAAAAGGACTTGCAATAGTAATTATTGTGTCTTTAACATCATAAGTAGAAAATACTTTAAAAAATCTTTTTATATCTTCTTTACTTGCGCTAAACTCTGGATGTGCTCCTACTTGTATTTTGTATCCTTTATTAACTAAGTTGGTAGGCACTTTAATTTTTGCAATTGTACCTGGAGAAAGATAAAATCCAGTTGGTCTTCTTGATGGTTTTCTAGACCATGCAGTAGGAAATCCCCAAGAAGACTGCATAGATGCATTTAATGTTACTGAATATTCTTGTGTTGAATCTTCAGGTAATGGGCAATTTCCTGGAAAAAATGATGAAGTTTTATATTTTTTCCCCTCTATAAAATTTCTATATTTTGCTGGGTTTGAATTGTTATATAAAACATTAAATAATTCCTGCATTAATGTAAAAATTACCCTATCGAATTCTAAACCATCAACTGCTCCTTTTTTATTTTTAAATCCACCTTTGGTGTTATTATTCAAAAATAAAGGTGAGTTATTCGTTTCATAACATTCGATTACATTAAAAGCAGATTTAATAATATCTAAATTATCCGCTAAATATGCACGATAAAATAAAAGTGAATCTGTGTACGAATTGATTACTGATGAAGATAAAGTTGACGTATTGTTACAATGATTATATAAGTCATTACAAATTTTTATTAACTTATTACTTAGTTTTGAAGATTGAAAATTAAAAGGATATGTTCTACTAAAAGTAAATTCCTCTTTTGAAATAATTAAATTTCCTTCTTGATAAACTGAATAGGAACCCTCATTAATTCCATCACCGTAGGAATCATGTATTGTAAAATACAACTCATTCCCTGATGCGTATTTCGGTTCTAACAGTGCCAAGCATTTCGGAGTATTAGTGCCAGTGATTTCGGTTTAGTCCGTGCCACTTTTTTCGGTTCTAACCATGCCACTATTTCGGTTCTAATGGTGCCACTTAAAAAGATCTTGTGAATTTTATGTTTCAATTTAACCCGAATAATTCACGAAAAATTTGCAAAATTGGGTGTAAAGTGTTAACTTTGAGTTAGTTACAAACAACTTTAACAACTTTACAATAGCCCAATTATGAGTAACAAAAATACTAT